>JAFVXX010000073.1 GCA_017500905.1 Clostridia bacterium | reverse complement strand
GGCCACGAGGACCACATTGGCGCAGTGCCCTTTTTGGCAAAAAAGCTTGATGTCAAGCTTAAGATTTTTGGCACCAAGCTGACACTTGGCTTGGTAGAAAACAAGCTTGTCGAGCACGGCGTACAAAACAAGGTTACGCTTGTCACCATCAAGGAAAAGCAAAAGGTTGCCCTCGGTCACTTTGAGGCCGAGTTTATCCACGTATCTCACTCGGTGGCAGGCTCGGTGGCAATCAGCCTCAAAACCCCCGTTGGCACGGTGCTGCACACGGGCGACTTCAAGATTGACTACACTCCGCTTGGCAACGAAATCATGAACCTCAATCGCATTGCCGAAATTGGTAAGGAGGGCGTTTTGCTGCTGCTAAGCGAGTCCACCAACGTCGAAAAGCCGGGCTACACCATGAGCGAAGCCGTCGTCAAGGAGACGATGAACAAGCTGTTTAGCGATGCCAAGGGACGCCGTATCATCATTGCAAC
Organism: Clostridia bacterium; assembly: GCA_017500905.1. Taxonomy (GTDB): domain Bacteria; phylum Bacillota; class Clostridia; order Christensenellales; family CAG-314; genus RGIG5495. The sequence goes on along the minus strand of JAFVXX010000073.1, from coordinate 9,361 downwards.
CTTTGCATCCAACGTCGACAGATTGGAAATGATCATTGCCTTGGCACGTCAGTACAAGCGCAAGGTGGCAGTGTCAGGCAGAAGCATGGTCAAGTACATCGAAACGGCAAAGCGTGTCGGTCAATTCAGCTTTGACAACGATTTGTTTGTGGATATCGATCGCATCAACTCCATCGAGGATGGCAAGCTTGTAATTTTGTCCACAGGCAGCCAAGGCGAGCCAATGAGTGCATTGACACGTATGGCAAGCGGCGAGTTTAACAAGGTCAAGATTGGCAGCAACGACACCATCATTTTGTCCTCCAAGCCCATTGTGGGCAACGAGCGTGACGTGTACAACGTAATCAACAATTTGTACAAGCTGGGCGCAACGGTAATTTACTCCAGTCTGGCAAACGTGCACGTGTCGGGCCACGCCTGCCAAGAGGAGCTAAAGCTAATTTACACCTTGGTGCAACCCAAGTACTTCATCCCCGTACACGGCGAATATCGCCATCTCAAGCGCCACGCAACGCTTGTCGAGGGCTTAGGGCACAACCCCAACAATTTGCTCATCCCCGAAATTGGCGACACCGTCTACGTAGACAAGGGCAGATTGGAGTTTAGCGACAAGGTGCCAAGCGGCGACGTGCTTGTCGATGGCCTTTGCGTATCCGAATCGGGCAATTTGGCTTTGAAGGATCGTTTGGCACTTGCCCAAGACGGCATCCTGATTGTATCGCTGGGCGTCAGCAAAAAAAGTGGTGCAATTACAAGCGGCCCCGAGGTAATTGGCAAGGGCTGCTTCATCAACGACGAGCAAGGCGCAGTTTGTATTGCCGAGCTAAAGAATCTTATCCCTGCCGAAATTGCCAAGTGTCGCAAGCAGGATGCAACCATGTCCGTCAAAACAGCCGTAACACGCACGGTAAGACACTACTTCAAAACCAAAGTCAAGCGTAACCCCGTGGTGCTACCCGTAATTTTGGAGACCTAAGCAATGCAACAGCTCGACAAAATTTTGCAATTTGCAAGACAAAACTACATCCCTGTCATGCTGGACGACACAAGGCAGCTGCTTTTTGACCTTGTCAGCAAGGCGCAGCCATCAAAAATTTTGGAAATTGGCACGGCAATCGGCTACAGCGGCATAATTATGCTTACTGCAAGCAAGGGTGCCACGCTAAACACCATCGAAATGGACGAGGACTCCGTCAAGCTTGCTAAATCCAACTTTGCCCAAGCAGGACTGCTTGACAAGGTCAACTTTTTCGTTGGCGACGCAAGGGAAATCGTACATCAGCTTACAGGCAACTACGACTTCATCTTTTTGGATGGTCCCAAGGGGCAGTATCTCGATTTTTTGCCCTATTTGCTGGAGGTTCTAAACGTAGGTGGCACCCTTGTATGCGACAACGTGCTGTACAAGGGCTTGGTCGAAAACCAGCCGGAAAACGGACACAAGCACGTAACCATAGCGCGCAACCTCAAGCAATTTTTGCATCAACTACAAACCAATCCAACGCTGCAAACCCAGCTTTATCACACGGGTGACGGCGTATCAGTATCAATCAAACTAAGCTAATGACAAACACAACCAACAAAGTGGAGCTTCTTGCCCCTGCAGGAAGCTTCGAAAAAATGCAAACAGCCTTTCACGTTGGCGCAGACGCAGTATATCTTGCAGGCAAAAGCTTTGGCTTGCGTGCCTTTGCCGACAACTTCACCGACGAGCAGCTTGTACAAGCCGTACAATATGCCCATTCCTTGGGCAAAAAGGTGTACGTAACGGTCAACGTCTTTGCTCACAACAGCGATTTTGACGGCCTCAAGGACTACCTTACCGTGCTGCAAAACGCTCAAGTGGATGCCGTAATCGTGTCGGACCTGGGCGTGTTCAGCTTTGTAAAGGCAAACAGCAGCCTTGCCATCCACGTCTCCACCCAAGCCAACACAACCAACAAGCACTCGGTCAAGGCGTGGACGGATATGGGTGCCGAGCGAGTAGTGCTTGCCCGTGAGGTAGGGCTCAAAAGCATTGCCGAAATCAAGCAGTTTTGCCCCCAAACCCAGCTGGAAGCCTTTGTGCACGGCGCAATGTGCATAAGCTATTCGGGCAGATGCCTGCTTTCTAACTATCTTACTCACCGAGATGGCAACAAGGGCGAGTGCGTGCAGGCGTGCCGTTGGAATTGGCAGGTCAAGGAGGAATCCCGTGACGAGTGGCTACCCGTGCAACAAGACGAACGAGGCACCTACATATTCAACTCCAAGGACCTCAATATGCTTGCCCACGTAGGTCAACTCATCCAAAGTGGCATCGACAGCTTCAAAATTGAAGGACGTATGAAATCGGCCTTTTACGTAGCAACCACCGTCAATGCCTATCGCAGGGCAATTGATGCCTACTACCAAGGCGATTTGACGCCACAGCTTGTCAGCGTGCTCAATGCCGACCTAAACAAGGCAAGCCATCGTAAGTACACAACCGGCTTCTACTTTGACGAGGAGCAAAGCCGTCAGTACTACGAATCCAGCCGTGCCGTGGAGGAAAGCAAGTTTATTGCCAAGGTTTTGGACTACCAAGACGGCATCGTCACGGTAGAGCAACGCAACAAGTTTGTTGTGGGCGACCGGCTTGAAATTTTGTCGGCAGGCGACTCCTTCAACAAGGTGTTTACCGTAGGCGAAGTGGTGGATGACAAGGGCAACGACGTAAAGGTTTGCAACATAGTGCAACAAACCTTGCGCTTCAAATGCCCCTACCCCGTTGCTGCAGGCGACATACTTCGCTTGCCTGTCAAGGACAACTAACGTGCAGCAAGCAAGCATATAAGTAAATTTATTCAAAAAGAAAAGGACTAACAAGCGTTAGTCCTTTTTTTGTGCTAATTTTCAACAAAAATCCTTGCCTTTTGCAATTTTTTCGGCAATTTCCAATGCGCCCAAGGCAAAAATATCCACGCTGGTCGCCCTGTGCGTAATTTCAATGCACTCGTCAACTCCTGCAAACACAATGGAGTGGGTGCCCTCTAAATTGCCCAACCTAAGGCTGCAAATTTGTTTGCAACCAATTTCATCAGCCAACCCCCTTGCCGTGCCACTGGGGGCGTCAGCCTTGCCCATGCGATGCGCTTCAACAATGGCACAGCTCCAATTTGTTTGCTCAGAAATTACCTTTGCAGCACCTGCTATTGCTGCAATTCCTTTGCTGAAGTTTGCCTTTTTTACAACCACGACGTGCCTCTTTAGGCTGTCAAGTAGTGCAAGCTGCTGCGTGCTGTGACCGGTAGTGCCCACAACCAATGGCACAAGGTGGCGCAGGCAGTAATCTACAAGCATTGGCGTAGCATTTGGCAGCGAAAAGTCCACTGCAACGTCACAAGGCTTGTCAAACGTGTCAACGTTGTGTCTATCTACGCTACACACCTCGTAGCCCCTTTGCCTTGCCAGCGCAACCACCCTGCTTCCCAAACGTCCATTTGCACCAAACACTGCAATTTTCATACAATTTCTCCAAGGTTTTGCTGTACAAATTTCAAAATTTTGCCCTTTGTTAGATCATTTGGTGGCAACAACGGACGTCGCAGCTTGTAGCTTGGTATCAGCCCCATGCAATACAAGGCATATTTGACTGCAGCAGGATTGCTTGTTGCACACAGACCTGCAAGTCTACTTGCCACCTTGCTTGTGACACTACGTGCAAAAAGGTTGGGACAAAGGTTGCTCACTACGCTTATCGCACGGTCAAAGCCTGCCCTTTCAAATTGGCTCGTCAAGCCGTCGTTGCCACACCAAGCCTCAATGCCACGTTGCCTGTACAAAGACAATTTTTGCAGGTTCTCACTGCACTCCTTCACACCGGCAAGGTCAATTTCATTGCCAATTTTCACTACCGAGTCAACGTCAACGTCAAAACCTGTTCGATGGGGGACGTTGTACAAAATTACGGGCAAATTGCAGGCCTTTTGCACCCTTTTGAAGTGGTTTACAAGCCCCTTTTGACTGCATCCAACGTAGTAGGGAGTAGCAACAAGCAATGCATCGGCACCAAGCTGGCAGTAGCTGCTTGCTTGTCTTGTGCAATCTGCAGTTGCAATCTCGCTTATGCCTGCAATCACAACCTTGCTCGTGCTTGCTCGCACAAAGGCAAGTATCTTGTTTTTCTCCTTTTGCTCCAGCAGCACGCCCTCGCCTGTGGTGCCCAGTACAACCATTCCTGCTACGTTGCTTTTGTTTTGACGCTCCACCAGCTTGTAAAGGCTGTCAAAATCCACCCTTCCTCGGTAAAAGGGCGTCACCAACGCCGTGTATACTCTACGCATTGACAATTCGCCTAAAAATTTCGTATGCATTGAAGCTTGCACCACGCAGCAAATTGTCGCTGGACACAAACATACTCAGTCTGTTGCTTGCCGTAATGTCCTTACGCAGTCTGCCAACGTAAACAAACGGGCTGTTTTTGGCTACAATTGGCATGGGATATCTGTGCATTTGCAAATTGTTGGCAACAATTATGTTGGGATATGCCATCAACGCCGAAACAATTTGCTCAACCTCAAAGCGTCTATTAAGCTCTACGCACATCGAGCAGCTGTGCCCCACGCTGACGGGCACTCTAACAGCCGTGCAGCTTACGTCAATATCCTTGCCAAGCAGCTTTTTGCATTCATTTGTCATTTTCATTTCCTCGGCAGTATACCCGTTGTCGCACGGGCTGTCAATGGCGGGAATGACGTTGTCGTAGATGGGGTGGTCAAAGCACTTCAAGCTGCCGTAGCTGCTTTTGTAGTGCAGGTCGCACAATCCGTCCCTGCCTGCCCCCGACACAGCCTGATAGGTGCTTACTATTGCCTTTGACACGTCCCACGCCTCAAGCGCATCCAGCACCATGGCGACGGCAATGGTGGTGCAGTTGGGGTTGCAAACAAGCCTTTTGCCTACGGCAAGCTGCCCGTTGATGCTGTCCACAACAAGAGGTACGTCCTCCTGCAGCCTAAAGCAGCTGCTGTTGTCAATGACGGTTGCGCCGTTTGCCAAAAAAATTGGCGTATACGCCTTAGACAGCTGTGCGCTGCACATCATAAAGGCAACGTCCACCTTGCAGTCGTGGCAGTTTTCGATGCTGTCCACAACGTACCCTTTGCCACAAATTTCAACAATTTTGCCTTTACTTTTGCTGCTTGCAAACAGACAGTAGGTAGCATCCACCTTTTTTCGCTCCAGCAATGCAATCAGGCTTTCGCCAACCACACCTGTTGCGCCAACAATGGCAATTTTCATACAAAACTCCTTAATTTTTTTACTATTGTATGAAAAACTTTTAGATATAAAAACTTTTTTGCAAACAATACCAAATTTAAGTTGAAAAAAAATTTATTCTTTGCTATACTTAATAAATAAATAAATTTTAATGGAGATATCTCAATGGATTCCAAAAAAATCATCCTTGGTAACGAACGTTGCCAACACCTAACAAAAAGGCTCAATCGTTTGTCAATTTGGGGCTTTTTCAAGTATTTGTACGGCAACCAAGCAATGAAGCTGCTTCTTGTCAACTTTTTGTATTTGGTATTTTTTGCGCCATGCTTGGTGTTTGTAGTACTTGCCACCATCGAGGGGCAAGATCTTGCAAGCACGTTGCCAACCTGGGGCACAATCACTATGAACGGTGGCTTTTGGCTGGGCGTTGACAGCTACTACCAAGCGCAAATAATGGAGCTCAACCACGACACGCTGTGGAAGGCATGCCTTGGCGCATTGGCAATCAGCTTTGTGCTAAGCGGTGGCTTGGCAATCATCCGTGACGCATTTTGGTCGGGCAAGCTCAAGGTTTTGCGCTCCTTTGCTTTGGGCGTAAAGGCAAGCTGGGGCTACGGCCTTGCAGCGTCGGCAATTTTGTCTGCAGCAGTATTTGGATTTTGCAAGTTTACTTGGTGGTCTCAAATTGCTTTGGGCAAGGGCTGGACAATTGCACTTTGCATTTTGCTGGGGCTAATTTTGTTGTTGGTTGCATTGTACCTGTTCATCTTGTGCTCTGTAGCAGTAACCTACAAGCAATCCGTCAAGCAAAATCTTGCAGATGCCTTCAATATGATGCTTCTCAACTTTTTGCCACACGCATCTCGCTTGCTTGTAGCAATGGTGCCCGTAGCAGTGTACTTCATTTTTGGTAGTGGTTTGATTGTAATCTTGTTTATGCTTATGCTGGGATTCTTTTACATCCCATTTGTATGGCAAACACACATGATGAAGACCTTTGCCTTGTTCCACCCTGTTCAAGTCAACAAAAAGGGCGAGCCAAAGAAACAACCCAACCAAGATCTTGCACCTGCACAAAACTAATTTGTAAGGCTGCAACGCAACGTCAGGAGCTTACTATGTCTGCTTACAACTGCTTGGCAAATTACTACAACCGATTTACGCAAGAGGATGCCGATTACTCCAAGTGGGTTCAGTTTGTGCTTGCCCAATTGCCGCCGTCAGCGCAACGAGGCGTCGATTTGGCATGTGGCACGGGCAAAATGACACGCCTTTTGGCGGCCAATCGACTGGACGTTGTGGGCATGGACAGCTCGCAAGATATGCTTGCCCAAGCAACAGCGCAAGGCGGCAAGTGTCGCTACGTTTGCCAACGCCTGCAGGATTTTTCAACACCCTCCAAGGTGGATTTTGTCACCATTGTCAACGATGGTGTCAACTACCTGCAGCCCAACGAGCTGCCACGTCTTTTTCAGCGAGTGCACAGCTGTCTCAAAACGGGCGCAAAGCTTATTTTTGACATTTCGTCCTACTACAAGCTAAGTCAAGTGGTAGGCAACAACGTGTTTTTTGTCGATGACGACGACGTCACCTGCCTGTGGAGCAACACCTTTGACACCGACAAGGTGCAGATGGACCTCACCTTTTTTGTCAAGCAGGGCGATTTGTACCAACGATTTGACGAAATGCACGTTCAATATGCACATCAAACGCAACAAGTGGTGCAGCTGCTAAGCCAAATTGGCTTTGACGTTGTCACCTACGATTGCTACACAACAAACCCAATTACAACCACAACACAAAGGGTAACCTTTGTTGCAACAAAGCATTAGAGGAACACATGAACGCAAATTACTGTCGTGCAATGATCAACAATATGGTGGTCATCAGCGCAGTCGAAATGAAAAACATTGCCAACAAGGCCGTAAAGCTACACAACCTGTCGCCCGTAGCAGCCGAAGCGCTGTCACGCACGCTGGCAGTAGCAGGTTTGATGGGCAAGCAACTCAAAAACACAACCGACTACATGTCCATCACGCTCAACGGAGGTGGTCCATTGGGCTCCATCACGGTTGCCGCCAACGGCAAGGGCGAAATAAAGGGCACAATTGACAACCCATCCGTCGAAACGGAGTTTAACGACGAGGGCAACCTCACCGTAGCCAACGCCGTAGGTAAGGATGGCAAAATTACCGTAGTCAAGGATATCGGCCTAAAGCAGCCCTTTGTAGGCACCACGCAGCTTGTTTCGGGTGAAATTGCCCAAGACTTTGCCAACTACTTTGTAGTCAGCGAGCAACAGCCCTGCGCCTTGACAATTGGCTTTTCTTGGAAAAAGGGCAAATGCGCATCGGGTGGCGCCGTTTTGGTACAGGTATTGCCGGGCTGCGATCCCAAGCTGCTGTTTGACATCGAAACAACGCTGTACGCCATGGACCAAATGAGTTACCAATTTGCCAACAGCACGGCACGCCAAGTTATCGAGCGCTTTTTTGCCTGCTACGACGGCTTGACGGTCACCGACGAAAGCTTTGTCAACTACAAATGCGATTGCTCTACAAAGCGTATGCAACGCTTGATAAGATCACTTGGCAAGGACGAGGCGATGGATATCGTTGCCGAGCAAGGAAAAATACAAATTCAATGTCACTTTTGCAACAAAACGTACAATTTTGATGCTCAAAGCGTACAAAAGCTGTTTGAAAACTAATGATTCAACTGAATTCCGACGCATATTACAAGCTTGGTCGCAAGGCAGTGCTGGAGGACGACTACGAAAAGGCACTTAGCTACTTTTTGAAGGCAGGCGACTACCACAGCCAAATCAACGCAACCATTTTGCTGTGTTACCTTGGCGACATGTATTTGGCGCACAGACAGTATTTGCAGCTGTATCAAGCCTACAAGGATACGCACAACGTCAACAACGACGTAATGTGGGCAATGCGTGGCTCTCCGTCGGGCATGCGCAAGGGCTTTTTTGTTGGAAAAACGCAGCGTCAGGACAAAACCAAAATTTCAGCCGCCAAAAGCAAGCTGTTTCAATTTGGATTTTACACTGCAAGCAGCGCAGAGGGCGACATGACAGGCGAGCTTGGCCGAGTTGCCGACCAAACGGAGGACTTGGCGCAGCTGCTGCCCAACAAAATGGCAGTAGTGGGCACCGACGAGTACTTTGATTTGCTAATCGAAAAGATGAGCCTGTGCTACCTCACGGGCGAAATGGAAAAGGGCGCAAAGTACGTCAATCAAATTGTGGAGGCCGACTCCAACTACCCAACCCATTTGCAGCTAAAGCTTATGCTGCTTGTAGCAAACAACAACGTCGACCTTGCAGTACAGCTTGCACAAAGGCTAATGGACGACAAGCACCTTGCCTCACAGCTTACCCTGCATGGCAAGCTTACCATTGCCGACGTGCTGTTTATGGCAGGCAAAAGGGACAAGCTGCATCAATTTTTTAGGCAAACCACGTGGGACAACGGCCTTGACTTTTTGGAAAGTCGCAAGCTAATTTGCCTTGCAACACACGTAGACGACTACAATCGGGCTGTTGAGTTTGTCCATCTTGCACCCATCGAGGATTGCCTCAACGTCAACTTGGACTATCTGCTTACCTCCTCCATTGCCTTTTACAACAACGGGCAGCTAAGCGAGGCGACAAGCCTGGCAAAAAGGGTGCTTGCCACCCTTCCAAACAACGTAGCAGCCAAGGCGCTTTTGGATTACTACCATGCACATCCAACGACCGTCGTCAAGCTGGACGTTCCTTATCCTCAGCTTTTGTTTACGCCCTATCATTTGCCCAAGGCTGTTGCGCAAAGGGCATTAGAGGCATTGCAGGGGCCGTATGATGCAAATCAATTTGCCTACAATCTAAGCGTTGTTGCCTACTACGAATGTGGCTACTACCTTGGCACCAACAAAGCATCCTTTTGCAGCCAAATTACGCAGCTGCTTACATCCGTCAAGCATCAGCTGTCTCAGCAGGCAGTAGACGTAATGACGCTTGCATTACTGGACAAGCACACCTCTCCAAGGCTAAAATGCACGTTTTTGTTTTACCTTACAAAGTGGTGCAAGGGCCGCTTTGTGGTTGTAGCCGAAAGGGGCGAAAACG
>JAFVXX010000072.1 GCA_017500905.1 Clostridia bacterium | reverse complement strand
GTAAAGTCTAACCAAATCGTTGAAGACACAGTCCAGTGCTTCACATACTTCGGCAACGGCATCCACGTTGCGACTGGTTGTTGCCCTGCTGTTTTGGGTGGCACTGATGTTTGTCATTGGCGGCTACGTCAACGTCAAGGGCAAGGCAAAAGGCATAGTTTGCATTGCTTTGTGCATTTGCCTGCTGGGCAGCTGTGTTGTAGCCAACGTTGCAGGCCTTGACGACGGCAGCTTGTATCTTGTAGACAGCAACGAGGGTGTTTTGGCAGTTGCAAGTGATGGCGAGGGCAACTACCTTGTTGTAAGCAACTGCACCACGGTGGGTGACGTGCAAAAGATTGTCGACAGACTGTCAAGGTTTAGAGTAAACAGCCTTTCGCTTGCCTTTACCTGCTATCGCAAGGTCAACGTCAACGCATTGCAGCTGCTGATGGATAAATACCACGTTGACAACGCCTACGTGTTTGACGGCACGGGCAACGACGTTGTGGATGCAATGCTTATTCGCAATCAAACCAAGGCTGTGGTGGTGCCACCCAACAATCCCATACCGCTGCTTGACGCCAAGATTGTTGCCGACGGCGTGCCTTTGGGGCTTGCCCTTTGCTGCAAGCATGTCAGCTTTGTCATTGTCTATGACACAAGTGACGTGCTGCTTGCAAGGCTTGCGCAGCTGGTTGATGCCGACGTGGTATACAGCGCAGCCTACTTGCCAATGCTTGAGACAAGGTTTGCCAAATCCGTGGTTTTGTTTGGTGAGGACACAAAAGGTGGCCACAAAAACAGCCTAACCGAGTGTGGAAACTTTACAATTTGTTCAAAAAGTGGTACAATAAAGGTTACTAACGGAGGAGGAATGTAGTTTTGATCGAATTTATAAACCTAAAAGAGTCGCTTAAAAGCAAGTTTTTCCCCGTATACGTGCTTTGTGGGGATGACCAATGGCTAAAAAACAAGTCGTTGGAAAACATCAAGGCAAGCCTTGACATACAGCTTCCCGAAATGAATTGCTTTGTCTACGAGGAGGGTGCAGACGTGGACGACCTTGTCAATGCCTGCAACACCCTGCCGTTTTTCAGCAGGCAAAAGCTGGTTGTAGTGCACAACTTTGCTTTTCCGACCGGCAAAAGGGCAAACTACGTAAAGGAAAAGCTTGCCAACTACTGTGCCAAGGCAGACGACAGCTGCGTTTTGGTGTTTGTGTGCGATGACGACAAGGCGTTTAAGACGGTTGCAGGCGTGCAGCTTGTCAATTGCAAGCGATTGGACGAAAGGGCAGTGGTATCCTGGATTGTTGCATATTGCAGGCGTCAAGGCCGTGCAATCGATGCTGCCGTTGCATCCAAAATTTGCCAATATTGTCTGTGCGATATGTCTCGTGTTGCCACCGAAACCGAAAAGCTGTGCAGCTTTGCCTCAACGCAAATTACTGCCGACGACGTCGAGCTGCTTGTGCACAAGGATAGTAACTACGAAATTTTTAAGCTAAGCGAAATGATAGCCAACAAAAACAGCACCAAGGCTCTTCAAACCTTGCAGGGCTTGCTTAATCGTGGCGAGCAGCCTCGTGCCTTGTTTGGATTGTTGTACAACTTTTACAGACGTATGTACTACGTCAAAACAACCACCTACACCACAAAGGAGCTTGCATCCATGCTGGGTGTCAAGGGCGAGTGGGCAATTACGCAGGTGGCAAACGTTGCCGACAAGTACAAGCCAATGCAGCTTAAGCGTGCCTTGGATTGCTTTGCAGCCACCGACGACAAAATCAAAAGATTTTTCAACGAAATTGACGAAATAAATATGCTGGTGCTAAATTTGCTGGCATTGTGAGGCCTAAATGATTGCAAAACTTCGTGCCAACTACATGTTGGTAAACGTACTTAGTAAAATACTGCTTGCATTAGCCTACGTTTTTGCAAGCTGGAAAACCTTTGCAGGACTGATGACAATGATGTTGGGCAGCGCAGCTTGGCCAACCATACTTTTGGGCTGCTCGTTTTCCGGCGCAGTAATGGTGGTGCTGGCGCACTTTTTGCCCAAGCTGTATCTCAAATTTGCCAAAATTTACATGGTGCCTCACAGCGAGTTTAGCCTGCTGGCTACTCTTGCTTTTGCAATGTACTACCTGATGGTGGGATTGCTAAACCTAATTTTGTTGGCTGTGCCTACGTTTTTGGTGTGGGCAGATGCATTGTTTCCCATTGTGTCGGCATTGGTATGCTGGTTGGTGTTTTACTCGGTCACCGGCAAATTGTACTTCAACGACGTAACTAAGCCGTACTACTTTGCAACCATTTCCATTGCAGTAATTGCGCTTGCAGTTTTGGGAGGTGTAGTATGAAAAACACCTTTTGGGCACTGATTGTAGCAATATGCCTTGCAGCTGCAGTAGTGCTTGTGCCTGCAACGGCAAGTGCAAGCAACAGCATATTGGCAAACGAATACCACCAAATGTTGTCCGATTTTTTAACCAACTGCCCCAACCGTGTTTCGGGCACTAGCGATATGCTGGATGTTGCAGATTACCTATGGGGTAAGTTTAACGAAGTAGGCATAAATACAGTTAGATTTCAAAATGTAGGCGACTCGCAGTACGACAAAAACGTAATAGCATCAATTTATGCCGAAAAGGAAAAGACAATAGTAATTGGCGCTCATTACGACACGGTAGAAGCAGAGGGCGCAAACGACAACGCCTGTGGCGTAGTCACCCTGCTGCAAATTGCAAAGCGCTTGGTGGAGCAAAAGCATAAGCTAAATTTCAACGTCAAGCTGGTTGCATTTGCAGGTGAGGAATTGGGGCTTTTGGGATCGGCCTACTACGTCAGCCAATTGACTCAAAACCAACGTGACAACTTGGCTTTGATGATAAATATTGATGCCGTTGCAGCAGGCGACAATTTGTACGTATATTGCGAAAACAAATCCACCCCGCTACTAAACGAGCTGCTGACACAGGGGCAAAATCAGCCTGTAAAGCTGCATTCCAAGCCCTTTAGCGCAGGCGTGTACGCATTTGTAGACAAATGGGGCTACGGCTACTGGGAAATGGCGCAAAACAGCGACCACACGCCCTTTAGATTGGCAGGCATACCTACGGCATTGTTTTTTTCGGGCAATTACAAGGGGATGTTTTACGGCTACGTCGAAAGCAGCAACGTGCAAAATTGGACGATGAACAGTGCAGGCGATACCCTGCAAAGCCTTCAACAAAACGCACCCAACTTTGCTGACAAAATGGCAACCGTTGCGCAAATGGTTTGCAATCTTTTGACGGACGAATCAAGTGTGGTGGCCATTGAGGGTGCAAGGGAGCATCTTACGGCCGGCATTGTTTACAACAATGACTACGCCTCAATAGCAGCCTTTGTCGTAGCGCTGATTGCAATTGTTGGGGCAGTAATTTACTACAAAAAACTCAAAAAACAAGCATTTGTGGGCGTGGCAGAGGTCAAAACACCCGAGGTGTTTACCTCGCCCGACGTAAACGACGTATTTAAATTTTAGGAGAAGCAATGAAAACAAACAACAAGGCTATGCCTGTCAAAAAGTACATTTTGATTTACTCAATCTTGGTAGTGGTCACAATTTTGCTTGACCAGCTGTCAAAGGTGTGGATGAAGGGACTGCTGGACGGCAACAGGGTAATTAAGATACTGGGCAACTGGATGACCTTTGCTTGGACAATCAACGATGGCGCCGCATTTGGCAGCATGTCGGGCAATTCGGTGGTGTTTTTCATCTGCACGGTGCTGGGATTGCCCGTGTTTGGCTACTTTTGGTGGCGTGCACGCACAAGACACCCCTTTGGGCAAATTGGCTTTGCCTTTATGATTGGCGGAACCATTGGCAACGCTATTGACCGTGCGTTTTTGGGTGACGGCTTTTTCAATGGTGGCGTGCGTGACTTCATTTCGGTCAAGGGCTTTGCAATTTTCAACGTTGCCGATTGCTTTTTGGTGGTGGGCATCATAATGATTTGCATAGCATTGCTGTTTTTGGATTTTGACGGCGTGTTTGTCAAGCAACCCAAGCAAGCCCAACAGCCTGCAGACGAGCAACCATCCACGGAGGAAGTAGATGATTAAGCTGGAAGCCTACGACAACTATGCCAGACTGGACGTGTTTGTTGCCTCCAACTGCGACCTGACACGTAGCCGTGCTCAAAAGCTGATTGCAGATGGGTTTACTACGCTAAACGGCAACGTTTGCACCAAGCCCTCCGTTGCAGTCAAGGAGGGGGACGAGGTAGTGGTAACCCTGCCACCTGCCGTGCAGCTAAACGTCGAGCCGCAAGATATCCCGTTGGATATTGTTTGGCAGGACGAAGTAATGGCTGTTGTCAACAAGCAGCAGGGGCTTACGGTGCACCCTGCCAACAATCAATTTAGCGACACGCTTGTAAATGCGTTGCTTTTCCACGTAAAGGATTTGAGTGGCATCAACGGAGTGCTGCGCCCCGGCATTGTGCACAGATTGGACAAGGACACCAGCGGCTTGCTGCTGGTTGCAAAAACCGACCTTGCCCACCAAAGCCTTGCAAGCCAAATACAAAGCAAATCTTGTCGTCGCATCTACGTTGCATTGGTGGAGGGCGTAATCAAGCAGGATGGCGGCATCGTGGATATGCCCATTGGCCGAAGCAAAACCGATCGCAAAAAGATGGATATCGACAAAAACGGTCGCAGCGCAACAACGCACTACACGGTGCTTCAGCGCTACAGAAGCAACACCTTGGTGCAGTTTGAGTTAAAAACAGGCCGTACTCATCAAATTAGAGTACACACAAAGCACCTTGGACACCCCGTTGTGGGCGACAAAGTCTACGGCTACAAAAACCAACGCTTCAGC
>JAFVXX010000071.1 GCA_017500905.1 Clostridia bacterium | reverse complement strand
GCGCAATCAACTCCTCGTCATTGCTGTCATCACTTAAGTTGGCACGAAGACTTTCGATTTGAGAAATCAGCTGGTCCTCGTCATCGGCAACTTGTTGGGCAGATTGGTCTTCTGTTTGTGGCAAAGCGTCCTCTTGGGGCTGGTGTTGAGGTTGCTCTTGGCACTCTTCAACACCTGCTTCCTCCTGCACTTCTTCGGCTGCAGGCTGATTGTCACCTTGCTCTTGGGGCAAGTCTTGCTCGCTAAGCTGGGCAATGTCTTCAACGAGCGATTGCTCTTGTTGGCAAGTATCCTCAACTTGTGACTGCTCAAGCTGCTCGACAACCTCTTCCACATGGCCTTGCTGTGGCAAAACAATGCCGTTTTCCTGACGCAAGCGTGCAATTTCGTCCTGAAGCTTTGCATTTTTTTCTTCGACAGTCACGCCATGATCGACACCTTCCTCAAGAATGTCATCCACCGTTTTGCTTGGCTTTTGCGAAGGGAATTTAAGCACTTGAACTTGTCCCAAATCTAACACCTCGTCAACCAGCTTTACCGAGTCCTCGTCGGCATTATCCAGTGCAATTACTGCAACCTCACGCTTTTTCAAAAAGCGATACAGGTACACCATGTCAGCAGGGGCGCATACCACAGCAACGGCATCTACTTGCTTGTTGGAAACAACCTTTTCGACCACGTCAACCAAAATACGATTATCAAACACACGGCTGTTACGCTTTTTGACGCGCATGGCAAGTGCCACGTCGTAGCCGTTGTCGTTGGCGTCAGAAATGATTTCTCTGTGGCGACGGTCGCTTACGCCGTAAAGCTTGCAGCTGGCAATTTTGCCCATTGAAGCAATTTGCTCAAGTGCGTTTTTGTAGTTGTCAAAGGACAAAGCACAGTTGTCAACGTCCATAAATACTGCTATCGTTTTGTTTTGAAGCATTGTTGTTCCTCCACGATTGATTGTTACTATTGTAAACTATTTCAAGGCATTTGTCCATACTTTCTTTGAAAATAGAACAAATATTGTTGGCACAATCCCGAGTCGTCGCCAAACAGCGAAACCAAGTAATCTGCAATTTGGTTGTCAGGGTGACCTTTTTCAAAGTACGTGTGGTAAACCTTTTTGATCCAGGTATCCACGGGAAAGACGTCGCCTTTGTTTAGTCCAAACAAAAGTATGCAATCTGTAACCTTTGGTCCTACGCCACTTAGAGCAAGAAGGGCTTGCCTTGCTTTGTTTGTAGACATATTGGCAAGGGTGGACAAATCCATTGTGGCAAGAGCCTTTGCCGTGTTGACAATGTAGCCTGCACGGTAGCCCGCACCAATTGCTTTTAGGTCTGCTTCGGTGGCGTTTGCAAGGGCTTCAAGCGTCGGAAAGGCATACCCGTTGTCCGTTTTAGCGCCATATTTTGCACAAAGCCTTTCCACTATGCCTTGGATACGCTTGATGTTGTTGTTGGCAGAAATGATGAAACAAAAAATTGTTTCAACAAGGTCTTGACGCAAAATGCGTATGCCTTTGCCGTACTCGATGGCATCGGACAAAAACTGCGAATAGCCATTTAGTCTACCTATGGCCGGAGTGTAATCAACATCCAACGCAAAAAAGTTGTAAAAGTACTGTACGTCATCCGTTTGTATTTCCACCACATCGCCCTTGGTAACAACAAGGGCAAATTTATCAAGTGAATACACCCTATAGGTGGCGTCATCTACCTTGCTGTACCTAAAAAATTGACCACATTCCAAGGTGTCCGCAACACAAAAATTGGGATGATTTGCAAGCACTATTTTGTCTTTGTATATTTCAATCATAAAAAAATAAATAAAGGAGTTGACAAGCAACTCCTTTTTCCTTTGTAAAAATTATTCAGCTACGGGATAAACAGAAACTTGTCTTCTCGTTTTGTCTTTACGTTCAAACTTTACAACACCGTCAATCAACGCAAACAAGGTGTCGTCTTTGCCGATACCTACGTTGTTGCCTGGGTGGAAGTGTGTACCACGTTGTCTAACAAGAATATTACCTGCACGTGCAAATTGACCGTCTGCACGCTTAGCACCAAGTCTTTTGCTTTCACTGTCTCTACCGTTTTTAGTGCTACCCACACCTTTTTTGTGAGCAAACAACTGCAACTTAATAAACATTTATCTAACCTCCAAGTTGATGTAATCGGAGTACTCCGTGTAAAAGTCGTCTATTGCCACCAACATGGTGTCAAGCAACACGTCGGCATCGTGCCTTTGCTGTTGCGACAACTTTTGAGGTAGAGTAAACCGTAATGAGCCTTCGCCCGTTGTGTATTTGACGTTGATGCCTACTACTTGTAGCAAGCCAAGCAACGTGGATTGTACCAATGTTGACAATCCTGCACACAGTATGTCTTCGCCTTCTTCGCCAAAGCCTGTATGACCTGTGCATTCAACCTCTACTACCGAGCCATTTTTCTTTGTAATAGTGATATCCGTCATTTTTTTAGAAAGTAATTGCTGTAACTTTCAACTTTGTGTAAGGTTGTCTGTGACCTTGACGTTTGCGGATGTTTTTCTTTGCTTTGTAAGTAAAGATGTGCAACTTTTTGCCTTTGCCGTGTTCTACAACAGTAGCTTCAACTTTTACGTTTGCACAAGCTTCGCCAACAAGAACTTTGTCTTCTGTAGAAAGCAAAATTACCGGCAACTCGATCTTTTGATTTTCTTCTACGTTCAAAAGCTCTGTTTCAAAAATCAAACCTTCGGTTACTTTGTACTGTTTTCCGCCTGTTTTAACAATTGCGTACATGTTTTCCCTCCCAAATATTAGAGTCTCGCTAAAATAAAGGTGACCGAAACACCCGTTTCGGTGCTTGACAAAAGAAACCTTTTTTATGCGGCTCCATATATATTACACCATTGCCGCTCTTTTGTCAATCAATTTAGCACAATTTGCAACCCAATTAGCACCAATTTTAACAAATAAGTATATAAATTTGTAATATGCCAAAAATATAACCAAAACAACAAGGAGAGTGACAACAATGCCAAAAAGCGACCAAATTGATCACGAATATTACGCAAATTACGAAACCTGCCGAAACAGGCTGTTTGACCTGTATGATCCGGACGAATTGCAAAACGAGGACGTGCACCTTAGCTACAAAAACGCTTTCAAAAAAGGAAAAAACAACAATGACAAGCAAAAATAATACTGACAAAAAAATTGGCTACGACAAAATAAGTACAAAAGAGGTGCTTGGAGATTTGTACAAAAACGTAACAATGTGCAAGCACTCCATCAAGGTGCTGCTGCCGCACGTAGAAGACAGCGAACTGACAAAAACTCTCATCAATCAAACAGACAAGTACGACGAATTTTGCAAGCGTGCCGAGGACCTTGCCGACAGACTTAAACTGCAAATTGAGCCTGTGTCAAAAATGCTTGTTTGCATGTCAAAAACTGGCATCAAAATGAAGATGGCAAAGGACAACAGCCAAACAAACGTGCTTAAGGTGATGCTAAACGGAACTTTTATGGGAGTAATTGATTTGCACATTTTGCTTTCGCACAACAAAAATGCTCAATCAGAGGTGCTACTGCTTGGCAAAGAAATACTAAACTACCAAGAGGAACGCATCGAAAAGCTTAAGCAAGCACTATAAAACAAAAAACCCCAAGTAATTGGGGTTTTTTTACTTTAGTGTTGTCCGTCGTTGATATACAAAATACCAAGCGTGCCCTCACCACAGTGAGTTGTAATCGTGCAGCCTGCAGTAGTTTCCAAAACTTCCTCAAAAATGCCGTAGGACTTAACCAAATCCATTACAAGCGACAAAATTTCAGGATCCATCTTGGTGTGAGTAATAAAAATACGCTTTTTGTCAGGATTGTTGTAGTTTTGCAACGTTTCCTTGACGTATCTTTTGATGCAATGCTTGTAGGTGCCCATATGCTTTTTTGCTACGCCCATTGCGCCGTTCTTAACCTCGATTACAGGCTTGATACCCAGCATATTTGCAAAGATTTTGCTTGTTGCCGAGCATCTGCCACCCTTGTGCAAAAACTCAAGGCTGTCTACTACAAAGGATGCTTGAACGTACGGTGCACGTTGATTTACCTTGTCAACTACCTCTTGCGGAGTGCATCCTTGTTGAACCAAATCCCATGCGTACAGCATCAACAAAGCTGTGCCTGTGGATAGATTTTTGCTGTCGATGACGTATACGTTTGGCACTTCCTTGCTTGCCATCACTGCGTTGTTGTGCGACACGCTCATTTGATTGGAAATGTTGAAGTGAATTACTGCACAATCTTCACTTGCACGTTGTCTAAAAAACTCTTCGTAATCATAGGCGCTTCTTGCACCGGATTTAGGAAGATTTTTTGTTTCTTCGTAGTACTTGTAGATGTCGTCAGGTGTAATTGTTACACCATCCAAATAGTCGTTTTCGCCCAATGCTACCGAAAGTGGCATAAGCTCAAAGCCATATTTTTGAGCTATTTCCTTAGAAATATCGCAAGTGCTATCTGCAGTAATTTTGATGTTCATATTTACACCTTGTTGTTTACAACTACTAATGTATTTGTGATCAAATTATACTTTACAAAACTTAAAATAAAATTAATAAACGTCAACGTTGCCCAAAATGACAACATTTTGACCTTCTACCACCAAGCCGCCCTGATGCCACATGGCATACACAGGTTTGCCAAGTATGCCTTTTGCCCTTTGTGTGCACTCCAGCTGAATAGGCGTTGCCTCAAAATGCACCTCCAAATCGACTCCGTGCACCAATCCAATGCCCTTGTCTACAAAAAACGCTGGATAGTCGTCATCGGGCGTTACGTGATAGGTATCCAGCTGAAACATTGCACCGGCTGATGCGCCCATAACAACACCGTCAAACTGCTGCACGGCGTCCAACAAGCCCATTTCCGTCAAGCGTTGCGTGGTTTTTTCGGGCAATCCACCTGTAAAAAACAGCACGTCGGCATTTGACAGCTTTTGCAAAGCAGTTTGAGTGGTATCCACAAAGTAATTTACCCAGCAAATATCCTTTGTAGTAATGCCATATGCTAAAAATGGTCGCACTATTGTTTGATACTTGTCACCATTGATGCCAAACAAAGCCTGCCACGAATCGTCGTCCAATGCCTGCGTGTCACGGAAGGACAAAGGTAGAATTGCAATCCTTTTGCCCGTAAGCAACGGCTTGAGATGGGGGTATGCCCATTGTTCGTCAAAATTGTAATAATTAAGCAAAACGTTTACCATTGTAGCCCTCACGATTGTTTATTATAGCACAAAAATTGATTTTAGACAAGAATTTAGATATTGTATCACATCGCAATTGCCAAAAAATCCTTTTTGTGGTATAATTATTTAGCAAAAACACTAATTACGAGGTTTAGTAATGAATATTTCTCAAAAATTGGCACAAGAATTTGGATTAAAGGCGGAATATGCCCAAAACATCATCACATTGCTGGACGAAGGCAACACAATTCCGTTTATTGCACGTTACCGCAAAGAAATGCACGGAGCATGTGACGACCAAGTCATTCGTGAGTTTGCCGACAGATTGACCTACCTAAACAACCTTGAAAAACGCAAGCAAGAGGTACAATCCTCCATCGAGGGACAAGGCAAATGGACAGACGAGCTTGCCATTGCCTTGGCAAATGCCGAAACCATGACAGAGGTTGAGGACATCTACCGTCCATACAAGCAAAAGAAAAAGACACGTGCAAGCGTAGCTGTAGAGCGTGGGCTGGAGCCTCTTGCAGACCTAATCTGGGCTCAAGAGCTGCAATCAGCCGACCTTCAACAATTGGCAGCACCATACGTCGACGAAGAAAAGGGCGTAAAGACGGTTGCCGATGCGTTGCAAGGTGCCTCCGACATCATTGCAGAACGCATATCAGACGATGCCGAATTGCGCAAGATTTTGCGCAATTTGCTAAACGAGCAATCCAGCATCTCGTCCAAGTTTGTTGACGACGTAGACGAGGACAAGGCAAAGGTTTACGAAACCTACAAGGAGCACTGCGAGCCTGTAAAAACCATTCCATCCCATCGTATACTTGCTTTGAATCGTGGCGAAAAGGAGGATTGTCTAAAGGTTTGGCTGGATGATTGCACCGAAACTGCGCTTCAGCAAATTGCGTATCACGTTGTAAAGCCATCTGCATTTGAACAATTTATCAAAGACTCAATTGCCGACAGCTACAAGCGTTTGATTTTTCCTTCTATCGAAAGAGAAGTACGCAACGAGCTTACCGACAAAGCAAATGAGCAAGCTATCAAGATGTTTGAAAGCAATCTAAAGCCACTACTTATGCAACCACCCCTTAAGGGCAAAACCATCATGGGATTGGACCCTGGCTATCGCACAGGCTGCAAGGTTGCAGTAATTGATGCCAATGGCAAGGTGCTGGGCTTTGACGTAATCTATCCTACCATTCCGGTACGTGAAAAGGAAAGCCAACAAAAAGTAGTTGCTCTTGCACTAAAGCACAAGGTTGACGTAATCAGCATTGGCAACGGCACGGCAAGCAAGGAAACGGAAATTTTTGTTGCAAAGCTTCTAAAGGAGCTTCCTCGAAAGGTACAATACGTAATCACAAACGAAGCCGGTGCATCCGTTTGGTCTGCAAGCAAGCAAGGCGCAGAGGAATTCCCCGAGCTCGACTTGACAATTCGCTCGGCAATATCCATTGCCAGACGCCTTCAAGACCCGTTGGCAGAGCTTATTAAAATTGACGTAAAATCCATCGGCGTTGGTCAATATCAGCACGATATGCCACAAAAGCGCCTCACTGAGGTGCTGGAAGGCGTTGTGGAGGGCGGTGTCAACAGCGTAGGCGTAGATCTAAACACGGCGTCTTACACCCTTTTAAGTTACGTAGCGGGCCTCAACACCTCAATTGCAAAGGAAATTGTAAAATACCGTGAGGCAAAACCATTTTACAGCAGAAAACAACTGCTTGACGTCAAAAAGCTTGGCCCAAAGGCGTTTGAGCAATGTGCAGGCTTTTTGCGTATTGCCGACGGCGACAACGTACTGGACAACACGGCTGTTCACCCCGAAAGCTACGCAACCTGCAAAGCGTTGCTTCAAAAATTTGGCTACACCGACCAAGACGTAATTGACGGCAAGCTTAATCTGCGATTTGACGTAGCCCAAGCCGGTGGCGAGGACAAAGTAGCCAAGGAGCTTGGCGTTGGTACTCCAACCCTTGTAGACATCATAGAAGAAATAAGCAAGCCCGGCCGTGATATTCGTGACGACCTACCACAACCGGTGCTTAGAGCCGAAATTATGGACTTAAAAGACCTAAAGGTTGGTATGGAGCTGACCGGTACGGTGCGTAACGTAATTGACTTTGGCGCATTTGTAGATATTGGCGTGCATCAGGATGGATTGGTGCATTTGTCCGAGCTTTCTAACAACTACGTAAAGCATCCATCTGAGGTTGTAAAGGTAGGTGACATGGTAACCGTACGAGTAATTGGCGTAGACGTCAACAAAAACAGAATTTCGCTGTCCATGAAGGATCCAAATGCCCCTCAACGCAAAGACAAGCGTGACGAAAAGTACGAGCAAAACAAACAAAAGCGTCTTGAAGACAAGAAAAAGCGTGACGAATACAAGCAACGTGAGCAAGAGCGCTACAACCAAAGCCTGCAAGCACTACTAAACAAATACAACAAACGCTGACAACAGCATAAAAAAATAGACCAACGGCAATCGCCATTGGTCTATTTTTGTTTTGCACTATTGCAAATCGATTTTTAGTTGAACCATCTTTGTGCCTGCAGGAAGAGCTGCTTGGCGTGTCTTGCGCTTTTTAGATACAAGAACCATTACCAAAACAAAGGTTGCTGCAAGTGCAACTGCGCTTACAATTGTTGCTACCAAAACCTTTGTCTTAAGCTCTGCGTTGATTTGAGCAAACTTGTTTTCGGTTTCGAGCAATTTGTCTGCATTTTGCTTGTCGCCTGCATAAACAATATCAAGGATTTCGGCCTTTACTGCTGCAACAGAGCTGTCAATTTCCTTTTGGATATCTCCCTCAAATCCTTCGTAGGAAGCAACAAACGTTTGCAATTGAGAAACCGTTTCGTTTATGCGCAATACAAGTTGCTCCAACTCAGACTTGCTTACCTTTGCATCAATAGCCGCTTGAAGTTGATTTGTTGCGGCATCAAGGCTTGCTTGCACTTGTTTTATAGATGACTCTGTAGCCGTCTTAGCATTTGCAATTGCACCTTCAAGCTCTGCCTTCAATGCAACGTCGCCTGCTGCAGCTGTTGCTTCTGCTGCTGTTTGTGCAGCTGCAACGGCAGCATTTAGTGCACTTACAGCCTCTGCAAGTTGCTCGTTGGTTGCCTTTGTGTTGATTGCTGCTTGAAGCTGTGCTGTTGCTGCGTCAAGATTGCTTTGAACAGTGCTGATGGAGGCTTGCAAAGCAGTTTGTGCTGCTGCAAGGTTGCTTTCCATATCAGCCTTCAATGCTTCGTCAAGCTGTCCTGCTGTTGCAACGGACACTGCTTGAGCATTGTTGATTGCTGTACTCAATTCCGTTACGGCAGTTTGCACTTCGGCAGCTGTAGCCTTTGTGTCAATTGCTGCTTGAAGCTGTGTCTTTGCTGCTGCAAGGTCATCTGCAACCTTTTGAGTTGCATTTAAGCAAACCTTTTCTGCAACAAGGATGCTTGTTTCAAGCTCGGCCTTCATTGCTTGGTCAAGATTTGCTGCTGTTGTTTGAGCGTTGCTGATTGCCGCTGTCAAGCTTGCAACTGCATTAGCAAGGTCGGATGCATTTGCCTTGGTATCGATTGCTGCTTGAAGCTGTGTCTTTGCTGATTCAAGGTCGGATGCTACTTGATTTACAGATGCTTGCAATGTACCCTTTGCTGCTGCAAGTTGAGTCTCAAGGTCTGCCTTCAAAACTGCATCGTTGCTTGCTGCTGTTGCAACGGACACTGCTTGAGCATTGTTTACTGCTGCAGTCAAAGCTGCAACGGCATTTGTAAGGTCAGATGCGTTCGCTTTGGTGTCGATTGCTGCTTGAAGCTGTGTTTTTGCTGATTCAAGGTCGGCCGCTACTTGGTTTACAGCTGCTTGCAATGCAACTTCTGCTGTAGCAATTTGAGATTGCAAATCTGCCTTAAGGGTTGCATCAAGTGCTGCTGCAGATGCTTCGGCTGTTGTTTGAGCTGTGTTGATAGCGTTTGTCAAGGCTGCTACTGCTTGAGCAAGCTCGTCAGCACTTGCCTTGTTTGCCACAACGTCTTGCAAAGCTGTTTGAGCAGCTTCCATATCTGCTTCAACTTGGCTTACACGACCAACCAATTGGTCAACGTCAAGAAGCTCGGCGTACAACGTTACGTCACTTGTAACCTTTGCGCTGAAATCATATGCTGTTTGGAATTGATCGTCAGCAAACCAGCCCATAAATACGTAGCCGACAAATTCGGGAGTTGTTTCGGTCAAAACGTCGCCCCAATATGCTTCTGCCGTTTGTGTGCCAAGTGTGCCGTAATCGTACGTAACGGTATATTTGTTAAGTGTCCACTTTGCGTAAAGAGTCAAGTCGGCTGTTACTGTATCGGCCTCAACGTCCCACTCGGTGCCTTCTGCGCATGCCGGATCGGTGTACCAACCGGCAAAGGTGTGTCCTTCCATAGTTGGTGTTGGAATCTCGTCAACAATTACGCCACCATTTGGTGCAACACCACTTGGCACTGTGGAACCACCAAGAGTATCAAAGGATACCGTTTGCTTGGTCTTTACGGAGTACGAAACGACAACGTTGCCGTTTTCAACTACTTCGGTAGATACAACCATCTTTGTGTCGTCATTTGTTACGACAGTCCAAGCAGGAGTTGTGCCTTCGTCGAATGTAATTGCAAGGGTGCTTCCTGTTGGAACAACAATCTTGCCCTTAAATGCCGAGTCGGTAAGGTCAATTTCATTTTCGTAGACGGTAATTTCCGTTGCAGGCTTGTTTGTTGCCGTCTTACTTGACAAAAACTCGATTGCAGCCTCAGCGTCTTCCCAGTACAAAGTCTCTTTTGCGCTGCTGTACTTAAGATAACTGCTCCATGTTGAATTGGAATTGGTGCCGTTTGTAGATGCGCCCATTGTTCCGGGCTCGGTCAAAGGAGCGCCACCTACTACAAGGTAGCCCTCTTCGTTTACGTATGCGCCTTTGTCGTAGACAGTTTTAGATGAGCCTACCGTAAACTTGGTGTTTGCATCTGCCGTCATAAATTGCCAATTTTTAAACGTACCACCACTGATAAGACGGTAAGCATTGGTATCGCCCGTACAGTTTAAAGAACAATTAAAAAATCCGCCTTTAACTTGCAACATGCACTTTGTTAGGCTTACGTTTCCATTAAATGTTCCGTTGTTTACCCACAATTGAGGGCAATTTGTATTGCCGTTGCTAGTAAAGTTTACCGAGTAACTGCCATTAAAACCGCCGTTGTTTATTAAAATTATTGGACGATCCTTAGTTGTACCAATTTTTCTGTAGTAAATGCAGGATTTTCCTGGTGCATTGATTCCACCGGGATTGTTTGCATCAGCATTTACCGTCAATGCATACGACGCTGAAGACCTGCCGTTGCAGGTAACTTCGATGGCGTGTTGACCGCTTGCAGCCGTTAAGGTATAGGTTGCAAGGTTGAGAGTGTGGGCCTCGGTAGACTTAAGCTTTACAACATCGCTAAGCGTTACGTCGGAAAGCAAAGTCAACGTTGTGCCGTTTGTCCAGTTGGCAACTGCGTCATCAATAGACGTGTACTCGGTTGAACCAACCTTTGCTACAGGTGTTGCATCCTCAGCTGCTGTTGCTGTTGGAGCCGTTAGACCAACCAAAACGGTTAGTGCGCATACCAACGCCACTGCAAGAAGTGCAAAGTGTAAATGTTTTTTAGTAGTTGTAGTCATGATTTATTCTCCTAACTTATACATAAAGTCAATGACTTTGTAGAAATTGTTGGTTACATATATATTAAAACACAGTAAAAACTATGAATTAATCAGATTTAGACTAATTTAAATTAGTATGTAAATTCAATTGATTTAAGTTGAACATACAAATTTTAAGACATGCAATTGACTTAATTAAACCAATCGCAGCACACAACAAAAAAATACACAATGTGTATAAAGATAGGGTATCATTTTATCACACATTTTTATTAAAGTCAACGCTTGAAATGAAAATAAATTCATAAATTTTTCATTATTTTAGCACAATATCAACTACTGATATTCAACTCAAAAAATCACAAATATCAGCCGAATTTCAACACAAAAATTGCCTGCCTAAGCAAGCATCAATTAAACAAATTGTAAAACAAACCTATTAACATAACTATGACTTCTAAATTAGAAAAATACACAAAAAAAATGCCTGCCTAAGCAAGCATTAATTAAACAAATTGTAGAATAAACCTATCAACATAACTATGACTTCCAGTATGGTTGCAATTTGTAATATTCGAGCCAAAACGATGGATACTCCACAATCTGCAAAGTCGGCAAATTCGTTTAAACTGCCCAGCGCCATCAAGCCACCACCAAGCGACACTGCAGCCCAAAACAAAATCCAAATGATCTTTTTGCAGCCCCATGTAAATATGCAGCCCAAAACCGACGCTGCAAGATACAATATGCCCAACAACATGTATACGTCACCCCCTGTATGCAATGATTATAGCACAAAATGGCACTATTTGCAAACGTTGAAAGCAAAAAAAGACTTCCGAATATCGAAAGTCTTTTTAGTGGATGCGGCAAAACCTTACCCTCCCGGGCCGTGTCCAGCCAAGTACTCTAGGCGCTTTAGGGCTTAACTTCTGTGTTCGGTATGAGAACAGGTGGACCCCTAAAACTGAATCACCGCAATGGTATTTACACCGTGCAAGCACGATTGTAATCAATTTAGGCTCCGTCGTTGCTGGTTTGTCGTGTCTGACGGAGAAGGGACAATCTCGACAAATTTTGGAAGGAAACATTGATAACTGCATATTCAATCTTTTGTTTAGATGAGTTAGATTTGTATTCAAGTCTTGTCAAATTATTTGAACAAGCGCTCGGCCTATTAGTATCAATCAGCTGAATGTATTACTACACTTACACCTTTGACCTATCAACCTTGTGGTCTACAAGGGGCCTTACCAAAAAGATATCTTATCTTTGGGTGGGTTTCACACTTAGATGCTTTCAGCGTTTATCCCGTCCGTACTTCGCTACCCAGCCATGCTTCTGGCGAAACAACTGGTGCACAATTGGTACGTCCATCCCGGTCCTCTCGTACTAGGGACAGATCCCATCAAATATCTTACGCCCACGATGGATAGGGACCGAACTG
>JAFVXX010000070.1 GCA_017500905.1 Clostridia bacterium | reverse complement strand
CCAACGCACCCAAGGTAGACCCACCAAAAATCGTCACCGACCGTATTGCAAGAATGAAAAAGGAGGCAGAAAAAAATGGCTAACAACAACCAAGTTCTACTGTCCGTCCAACATCTCGAGCAATTTTTCAAGATGGGCAACAAGCAGCTTAAGGCTGTCAACGACGTCAGCTTTGACATCTACAAGGGCGAGGTCTTTGGCCTTGTAGGCGAGTCGGGCTGTGGCATACCACAACAGGTCGCAGCATCATCCGTCTGTACGACATCACAGGTGGCTCGGTGTACTTCAAGGGACAGCGCATCTGTGCCGGCATCAACACCTACAAGGAAGAAATCAAGCGTATCAACGCTCACCGTGACAGTCAGCTTGCCGAAACAAAAGCTTCGACGGGATTGACTGCTCTGCAAAAAAAGCACAACTGCGAGCAAATCAATCAAAATGCAGACACGCTGGTGGCCGAGCAACGCAAGCTTATCGAGCAGGCCAAGTACGACCACAAAAACTGCAACAAAATTTATGCATTCAAGCAACAGCAGCTTGTCGAGCAAAAGTACAAGCCTTTGTTAGACGGTGCCTCCAATCAAGAGGAGTACGACAAGCTGAAGAAGGAGTACAAAAAGGAGTACAAGTTTGCAGGCAAGGATCGCATAATGAACAAAATGCAAATGATCTTTCAGGATCCCATCGCCTCGCTTGACCCACGTATGACCGTCAAGGAAATTATTTCCGAGGGCTTGGTTATTCGTGGCCTCAAGGACAAAAAGCTTATTGAGCAAAAGGTGTACGAGGTGTTGGAGCTTGTCGGCCTTGTGCCCGAGCACGCAGGACGCTACCCTCACGAGTTTTCGGGTGGCCAACGTCAACGTATAGGCATTGCAAGGGCAATCATTTTGGAGCCCGAGCTTATTATCGCCGACGAGCCCATTTCGGCACTTGACGTATCCATTCAGGCGCAAGTAATCAACCTGCTCAACGAGCTTCGTCAGCGTTTGGGATTGACCATCCTGTTTATTGCGCACGACCTGTCGGTAGTAAAGTACTTTTCCGACCGTATCGCCGTAATGTACTTTGGCAAAATTGTCGAGCTTGCAACCAGTGACGAGCTGTTTGCAAATCCATTGCACCCCTACACAAAGTCGTTGCTGTCGGCAATCCCATTGCCCGACCCTCACTTTGAAAAGCAACGCAAGCGTATCGTGTACAATCCATTGGCCGAGCACGACTATTCCGTCGACCAGCCACAAATGAGGGAGGTTCGCCCCGGACACTTTGTCTACTGCAACCAAGCCGAGTTTGACAAGCATCTTGCCACACTGGCACAAGAGTAAGGAGAGCAAAATGAAAAAAGTCTGGAGCTACCTAATTGCTGCAGCCACTTGTCTGGTAGTAGCAGTGATATATATGCTTGCCTACGGCGTGTTTACCATCGACGACACGGCGTTGCTGTACAAGGTGCTGTGTAATGCCTTTTTCATCCCCGGCATCTTGATGGCATTGTTTGGTGGCTTGGTCTTTTGCACCAACGAGGGCGCATTGGATATGCTGGCATTTGGCTTCATCAAGCTGTTTGACTTGTTCAGAAAGAAGGATCAAATCAAGTATCACACCTACTACGACTACAAGCAATCCAAAAAGGACAAAAGGACAGGCAAAGGCGCTGTCACAGCCATGGTAGTGGTGGGAGTGGCATTCGTTTTGCTGTCCATGGTGTTTCTGTATTTGGGACGCAAGCTGTAAAACAACTACTAAGTATCAAAAAAGCAAAAGGCAAAGCCGATTTACGGCTTTGCCTTTTTTGCTATGTTTTGTGTAAAAAGCTCTCAAATTTAAGCAAAAACGCCAAAAAATCAAAAATGAAAAAATAATTTCAAATTTTTTTAAAAAACAAAATTTTTTATGTAAAAACGTTTGACACCTCTTGCAATGTGTTATATAATAGACAGGCTGTGGCACTATGGCTTGAAGTGTGAGGTTACTGAAGTAAACAGAAAACTTACACCTACGTAGCGAAATCGAAAAGGAATTTCGTGTCCGAATCACAGTATCAATCGGCAAGTGGCGATGGCCTGCCAAACTACCGGAGTTACACTTTGTAGGCAAATGAAAATTTGCTTTATAAATAGCCGCAGGTTGACACACACGGAAGTGTTGTCGGCAAAAGATTCGGAAATAAAACAATAGGTATAAAGGAGAAAAAACAAATGGCTAATCAAAAAATGAGAATCAAATTGAAGTCTTACGACCACAACCTTGTAGACCTTGCTTGTGCAAAGATTGTAGAAGCAGCAAAGAAAATGGGTAGTAAGGTTTCCGGCCCTATTCCTCTTCCAACCGAAAAGGAAATCGTGACAGTTCTACGCGCTACACACAAATATAAGGATGCGCGCGAGCAATTCGAATTGCGCACGTACAAACGTTTGATTGACATCTACAGCCCAAACGCAAAAACAATCGACAGCTTGTCTAAGTTGGATTTGCCCGCAGGCATCGATGTAAAAATCAAATTGTAATCTATATAAATATACGGAGGTGAACTTTATCAATGAATAAAGCAATCATAGGAAAGAAGTTGGGTATGACACAAGTGTTCCTTGCAGACGGAACAATGGTACCCGTAACAGTAGTGCAAGCAGGTCCTTGCACCGTAGTTCAAAAGAAAACAGTAGAAAACGACGGTTACAGCGCAGTACAACTTGGCTTTGAGGAAGTAGCAGAAAGAAAGCTAAACAAGCCGGAGCTTGGACACCTCAAAAAGGCAAACGCAGCAAACCTAAAGTATTTGCACGAATTCAAGCTTGACAACGCAGACAGCTTGGAGGTAGGCGCACAAGTTACGTGTGACGTATTCAGCGCAGGTGACTTTGTAGACGTAACGGGCGTAACCAAGGGACATGGTTTCTCCGGCGTAATCAAACGTTGGAACCAACACAGACTAAAGGAAACCCACGGTGTAGGCCCTGTACACAGAGAAGTAGGTTCTATGGGCTCCATCAGTACCCCAAGCCGTGTATTGCCGGGTAAAAACTTGCCGGGTCAATACGGTGTAGAACAAGTAACCGTACTAAATCTTTCGGTAGTAAAAGTCGATGCCGAAAAAGGCGTATTGCTCATCAAGGGTGCAATCCCCGGAGCAAAGAACAGTATCGTATACGTTCGCAACGCTGTAAAAAAGTAATTGATGAAGGAGAGCAAAAATGCAAGTAAAACTTTACAATACATTGGCTAACGAAGTTGGCGAAATCACATTGAACGATGCAGTATTCGCTTGTGACTACAACGAACCACTCATTCATCAAGCAGTAGTAACTTACCAAGCTAACCAAAGACAAGGCACAAAAAGCGCTTTGACACGTACCGAAGTTCGTGGCGGCGGCATCAAGCCTTGGAGACAAAAGGGCACAGGTCGTGCACGTCAAGGCAGCATCCGTGCTCCACAATGGATCAAGGGTGGCGTTGTATTTGCACCAAAGCCACGTGACTTCTCCAAGAAGATCAACAAAAAGATGAAGGCTGCAGCTTTCTGTAGCGCACTAAGCTACAAGGTAGCAAACAACGAGCTTGTTGTAGTAGACGAACTCAAGCTTGAAGCACCAAAGACAAAGCTTGTTGCACAAATCCTTAAAAACTTCAACTTTGACAAGCGTACGTTGCTAATTGTTACGGGCGAGCAAACCGACGTTGTAAGAGCATCCAACAACATCGCAAAGTTGACGGTAGTAGACGCAAGCTTGGCAAACGTATATCAACTTGTTTCCAACGCAAACGTAATTGCAACTAAGGAAGCAGTTAAGGCAATCGAGGAGGCATATTCACTATGAATTCTTACGACATCATCAGACGTCCAATCTTGACGGAAAAAAGCTATGCAGGTATCGCTGCAAAGACATACACCTTCGAAGTAGCAAAGGCTGCTAACAAGGTCGAAATCAAAAAGGCCGTAGAGGAAGTCTTCGGCGTAAAAGTAGAAAAAGTAACAACAGTCACCGTAAAAGGTAAGTTGAAGAGACAAGGCAGAACGCAAGGTTACACTCCCGATTGGAAAAAGGCTACCGTAACTTTGAGCAAAGACAGCAAGTCTATCGAATTCTTCGACAGCTTGTCCTAATTAGTGGAGGAGTAGAAAAATGGCTATTAAAAAGTATAAACCTACGTCGCCTGCACGTCGTTTCATGTCCGTGTCGGCTTACGAAGAAATTACAACAACCACTCCTGAAAAAAGCTTGCTAGACGTCAAGCGCAAGAGTGGTGGTAGAAACGCTTCCGGTCACATCACGGTAAGACACATTGGTGGCGGCAACAAAATCAAGTACAGAATCATCGACTTCAAGCGTGACAAGAGCGTTCCGGCAAAGGTTGCAACAAT
>JAFVXX010000069.1 GCA_017500905.1 Clostridia bacterium | reverse complement strand
TGGTCTGCATAATCTGACGACCCGGGGTGCTGGCAAGGGTGTCGCGCAGGGCATATTCGATGCCGTACTGCAGGTTGCGCTCCTTGTCGTTGCGACCTATGGTGCGCAGAGCGAGGTCGAAAAATACTAAACTGCTGTAAAATGAATTTTTGAGCTTTGCTCGAAAATCGCTTTTGTCCCAACGCAAAATTGGGGCATTTTTTGATTTTAAACACCGATTTTTTATGTAGTCCTTGGAAATATATAGAGGCACAAAAAATCGTTTATATTCCTAGATTTATTTCAACAAATGTACGATAGATTCCTTAACCATTTTTTGTTCTTCGCTTAATTCTTCAAAAGACATAGCTTCTGCGAGACAAACATGAATATGGGCGTGTGCTAAAAACAAATCGTCTTCTCCCTCTATCTTATTAGCTAATGAATAGCACAGATAACATTCATCTGTAAAATCGCTGTTACTGTTTAATTTTGGAACAGCTGTTACGTAGAAAACCTCGCCTCTATCGCAAATTATATCACCTTTCTTAAATAACACAGGCAAATTGCAGATTTCAAGAAAAGGAAATAAAGGAGTGCCTTCTTGCAAAAAATATTTATCGTAGATTTTGTTTGTTCGTTTGTTTGGATAACCGTATTTTTTTATATCCTTAATTGCGATTTCAAGCAAAAGATGCTCTCTATCAATATCCGTCACCTCAAGCAATCTTTCAAAAAAATCGAGCTTTTGCTTTTTAGAGGCATATTCTGAAACTATAGTTGCTTGTTGAAGAGCAGATAATTCCATGGGGTGTTCAATCAAGTATGCTCGCATAGTTTCGGATGGAATACAACGTATTATTTCTTTGATCATATAATACCACCTTACTTTATCATAAGACAAACTAAACTTTCCACGTGATTGGTGCACGGAAACATATTGTACGGCTGGACAAGTTGCACGGTGTAGCCTTGTGACAAAATTGCAAGGTCTCGAGCAAGGGTTGCGCTGTCACAGGATACGTACACCACTTTTTGCGGGGGATTGCTTAGTATCAAATTGCAAATGCTTTCGCCAAGGCCCTTGCGTGGTGGATCTACTACCATCACGGTGGATTTGCCTTGAAGTTGACCGACAATGCGAGGCAACTCCACGTTGACGTCGCCACAAACGTTGTACAAACGGGCTATGCCGTTGGCTTGCTTCATTGCGTTGGCATCGGCTACTGCCGATGGCACTATTTCGATGGCGTAGGTGTCGTAGTCGTTGGATACAAGCTCGGCTGTGAGCAATCCCACACCGGAAAAGCACTCGATCAAGGCATCCGGCCTTTCGCCTGCAATCAGACTTTTGACGTGGGCGTACAGTATTGCCTTGATTTGGTCGTTTACTTGAAAAAAGCTGTCCGGTTGGATGCGATAGCTTACGTTGTTTTCGCAGTTTGTAATGTATTTGATGCCGTAAACGTGCTTGGTAACCTTGCCTAAAATTACGTTGTTTTTGCTTGTATTGATGTTGACAAACAATCCAAATTTGTCAAAACGTTTGCCAAGCAATGCAATCAAGGGGTCAAGAGAACGTTTGTAGTCGCCGTTGACAACCATTGTTGCAAGTAGTTGGCCGTTGACAAAACGCCCCGTGACGTGCCTGATTTCGCCCGAAAAGGTGGCTTGATTGTACGGCACGGCGCCAATTTGGTTGAGGTACTGGGTAAATATGGCAATTAGGTCGTTTGCCCACGATGCGGTGAGCAAGCAATTTTGCACCTTTACTACGTCGTGCGAGCCTTGCTTGTACATGCCAATTTTGACGTTTCCAGCCTTACCTGATACAGGTAGGCTGATTTTGTTGCGATAGCCAAATCGTTGCGCCGATATTACGGGTTGCACGGGGACATCCAGCTTGCCTATTTTTTGCAGGTTGCCTTTTACCAATGCTTGCTTGAAGGCGTTTTCTTCGTCAAAATGCGCATGTTGAAGGGTGCATCCACCACATTTGCCGTAGTACTTGCATTGTGGTTGGATACGTTGTGGCGATGGCAAATTTACTTGAAGCAAGGTTGCATAACAAACGTTGCGTTTGACGTGCTCTACCCTACAAAGCACCTCTTCGCCAGTCAATGCAAAGGGTACAAAGACAACGTAATTGCCGTATGTGCCTACGCCTTCGCCGTTTGTACCAAGATTGTTGATAGCAACAACTATTTTGTCGCCTTGTTTTAGTGTTTGTTGTGTTTGCATAGTTTAATTATAATACAACAACCTGTTGTTGTAAATAAAAAAGTGTGGAAAATTTCCACACTTTTTTACACCAGTTTTGCTATTTCCTTTTTGAGGCGGCTGATAATTTTCTTTTCCAGCCGTGATATGTAGGATTGCGATATGCCAAGCAAATCGGCTACCTCCTTTTGCGTGCGCTCCTCCTCGCCATCCAAGCCAAAGCGCATTTCGATTATTTGCTGCTCACGCTTGGACAGCTTTGCTATGCCTTCTGCCAGCAGCTGACGCTCGACTTGGTTTTCCACATGGGTATACACCATATCTGCATCGGTGCCTATTACGTCGCCCAGCAGCAGCTCGTTGCCCTCGCCGTCTACGTTGAGGGGCTCGTCCAGCGACACCTCGGAGCGACGCTTGGACAGCTTGCGTAGGTACATAAGTATTTCGTTTTCGATGCAGCGGCTGGCATAGGTGGCAAGCTTGATTTGCTTGTCGGGCTTGAAGCTGTTTGTCGCCTTGATTAGACCAATGGTACCCACCGAAATTAGGTCCTCCATGTCAAGCCCGGTGTTTTCAAACTTTTTTGCAAGGTACACCACAAGGCGCAGGTTGTGCTCGACAAGCTTGTCCTTTGCCAAGCTGTCGCCTGCAATAGCAAGCTGTACATACCTTTGCTCCTCCTCAGCTGACAGGGGCTGAGGCAAGGCCTCGTTGCCGCAAATAAAGTTGACTGCTGTTGTGGACAATCCCAACTGATTGCATAGCTGACGTAACAATTTGAAAAGCTTCATTAGGCAAAATCTCCGTTTAGTAGTATTTGGTAATCCACGCTGCAATGGCTGTTGGACAGGGCAAGGTAGCACCATCTTTTCTGCTGATTGACAGTTAGTTGACATTTGATTGCAAGACAACGCCCCTCGCCCGACATGGTGTTGAAGGGTATTGTGCTGACGTTGCCACAAAGCAGCTGCTCGGCAAGTATGGAGCCGAAATGCTTGGCAAAGCTGCCTACTGCAAAGCACACGGGCAGGTTGTTGAAAAACAGCATGTTGCCGCTGTCGCAAAAGGCGTCAAGCTGCATGGTTTCACTTGGCAAGCAAAGCTTTGCCTTGACGATTGCACGGCTTACCATCCTTTGCTTTGTAATGTAGCGCACCAGCCATTGCATCAGCAAAATTACAACAAACACACCTCCGATGACTATTCCCAAAGGGATCTTTGTATAGTAGCTTAGTCCGCCTTGCAGCTGGTAACGCACATCTAACAAAGACAGTAGCCCCAAAATTGCACCTCCCAGCACAAAGGTGTAGGCAACAAACAATGCCACAACCACAAGCAGTCTGCTCTTTCCTACAACTGCTGCACACATAGGTACAACAAAGGCAAGCTTGACGACTACAAGCAGCACGCCCTGCAAAAATATGCTTACAAATGCGCACAGGCAGCCTAACACTCCACCCAGCAGGATTCGCCACCAAAGCACTTTTTGACGAGCTGTAGTGGCTGCCATCCAAAGCAGAAGGCAATCAAAGGACATATTGTCAATGATTAGGTAGTCAACGTAGATTGTCATCAACATTAGACTACCACCAATTGCGCTACGCAACTTGAAGTTTTTTGCCTGTTTTGAGGATTTTTTGTTAACAAAAAAGCAACACCCACGGTGTTGCTTTGCAATTGCCATAGTTTAGTTGTTGGGCACCTTTACTTCCTTTTGATTGTAGATTTCGCCATTTACGTAGGGCATTGGGTCGACGTGCTTGCCATCCTTAGTGACTTCCAGATGCAAATGGTCGCCATCAACAAACTCGTAGGATGCAGACGTGCTGACAAGCGCAATTTTTTCGCCTTTGTCCACCACTTGTCCCTTGACAACCTGTACGTTGGAAAGCGATGCATATGTGGCAACTACCCCGTTGCCGTGGTCAATGGTGACAGCGCCGCCCATGCCGTAGGTTTCCGTTACATCCAGCACGGTGCCCTCGTACATTGCGCATACTGCCGTGCCTTCGTCGGCAATCAGGTCAACGCCCTCGTGCGTCTTCCATACGTTGAGGGTGCTGTTGTAGACAAACAACACGTCCTTGCCATCGGTGTAGCCCATGCCCTCGTTTTCGTACACGAGAGGACATTGATAGTATACCTTGACGATTTCCGTCTTGATTACGGGTGTGGGCTGTGGCGTAACGTCGTCGCTTGGGGTGTTGTCGGGATTGTTTACAACAGGCTCGTCGATTGGTGGGACGTCGGGTTGCAGGCCTACTGCAAGCACTACTGCAAAAATTGCAACGGCACAAAAGGCAATTAGTAGCAGGGCTACGTTGTTTTTGACAAATTTGACAAATTTGTTTTGATTGTTTGACATAACTGAATCTCCTTGTAAGTTTTGTTTTGATTGTTGCCACAAAATTGTGTTTTATACCTGTTGTCAGTAACTTCCTAATATAAGGGGGCTGCCAACGTGTACTTGTGTGGGGGTTACGGCTATTTGAACGTTTACTCTTTGACCATCTACAAGCACGTAGCCATCCAACCTGTCACAGTAGCCGTAGACCGAACAAAAATCGGTAGTCTGGTGCCAGATTGGTTGCTTTAGCTTGAGTTTTTTGACTAATGCTACCACGTCAATACAGGATTTGTCCAACACGACGGTTACTGCTTGTACTCCTGTGGCGTTTTGCATACACCTGTCAAATAGTACACTGTTTGTGACCACGTGACCTGCACCACTTGCAACGTTTAGCCCGTTGTAGCTTTTGCAGTAGATGAATACGGTATCGCTGTTGAGTCCCACCAAATCCACCACGTTGGTTTTGTAGCTGCCCCACAACGACATGACCATTACGGTTGCTAACATAAGTACGAATAGTAGCCTAAATTTCATAATTTTCTCCACAAAAAAAACACTTCTGTCGTTGGACAGAAGTGTTGACTGTTTGCGTAAATTGTATACCTGTTACTCAAAAAGCTTTGATACAGGCAAGTCAGTGTAGACTCTTTCGATTGCATCTGCAAACAAAGGAGCAACGGAAATTTGTTGAATCTTGTCGATTCTTTTTTCGTCGGGTAGCTCGATTGTGTCAAGGACAACAATCTTTGACAAAGCCGAATCTTGTAGTCGTTGAATTGCCGGGCCGGAAAGCACTGCGTGCGAGCAGCATGCAACAACTTCCTTAGCACCATTGTCAACCAATGCTTGTGCACCTTGACATATTGTGCCTGCTGTGTCAATCATGTCGTCAAGCATGATGCACTTTTTGCCTTTTACGTCACCAATGATGTTCATAACCTCCATGACGTTTGCTCTTGGACGACGCTTGTCGATGATTGCAAGTGGAGCGTTGAACTTGTGTGCAAATTGACGGGAGCGCGCTACGCT
The DNA here is from genome assembly GCA_017500905.1 of Clostridia bacterium. Classification (GTDB taxonomy): domain Bacteria; phylum Bacillota; class Clostridia; order Christensenellales; family CAG-314; genus RGIG5495. The sequence goes on along the minus strand of JAFVXX010000069.1, from coordinate 1,209 downwards.
GCCTACGTCAGGAGATACTACGATGAAGTCGTCGCCCGTTGCGTAGCCATCCTTTAGGAAGTGCTTAGCAAGTACAGGCATACCGAGCAGATTGTCTACAGGAACGTTGAAAAATCCTTGTAGTTGACTACTGTGCAAATCCATTGTAAGTACACGATTTGCGCCAGCTGTTTGCAAAATGTCTGCAACAAGCTTTGCAGAAATTGGATCTCTTGCACGAGCCTTGCGATCTTGACGCGCATAGCCAAAATATGGAATTACGGCTGTAATACGACCTGCAGAGGCACGTTTCATAGCGTCAATAATTACTAATAGCTCCATCAAATTGTCGTTTACAGGCGAATTGGTGGACTGAATGATGAATACGTCACAGCCACGAACGCTTTCTCCAATGTTTACTGCTATTTCGCCATCCGAAAACTTGCCTACTTCCATCTTGCCGAGCTCGAGTCCCAAAATGTTGCAGATATCCGAAGCAAGCTTGCGGTTGGAATTGCCTGAAAATACTTTTATTGTACCATGGATGTTTTTGATCATGATTAACCCCCGTTTTGTTGACTTTAGTACCATTAAATTGTACCACTTAAATACAAAAGGTGCAAGCAAAAACAGGCAAATAAAATATTTATTTTGCAAAGAAGGGCTGTCCTTTTAGACAACCCTTGCTTTGTTACATTTTCTTTTCTTCGTAGTCACGGCAATAGTGCGCTGTAGAGCAATCGTCACAAGGCGTAACCGTGATGCAAGGCAATTTGCAGCAGCATTGCGCTGCATCGTGATACTTGCAAGCTCGAACGTCACACATGATTGTTTGTTGATTTTTCATGGCAAAACTCTCCTTTTTTTGCACTTATTTTGCTCCAAACAGGCGAAATGTATACCTGAGAGTTGACAAAAAGTCAAAAGTTGGTTACAATCATTACAAAAGGAGGTGCACAATGAAAGTACTACTTCTGCAAGACGTAAAAGGACAAGGAAAAAAGGGCGACATCGTAAACGTTTCGGATGGATATGCCAACAACTTTTTGATTAAAAAGGGACTGGGCAAGGTTGCTACAGCCGACACGATCAACAGCGTAAACATCCATACGCAGGCCGTTGCAAGACAAAAACAGCTTGAAAAGGAAAATGCCCTTGCACTTAGCAAGCAGCTTAATGGAAAGGAAATTACCATTACTGCCACAAAGGGCGCAAACGGTAAAATGTTTG
>JAFVXX010000068.1 GCA_017500905.1 Clostridia bacterium | reverse complement strand
GGTCATGCTGTCTTGGTCGGTGGAGGTAAGCTGAGTTACGGCAATTAGTATTGGGCGTGTGCCGTCGGGACGGGTCAAGCCCTCAATTGCTGCCTTCATCATGTTTTTGGTTCCACCTGCGTGTAGGTTGCACATATCTACGTCCAAGCGAGAAAGCACTGCCATTGCCTTTTTGACGGTGTTGGGGATGTCGTGAAGCTTCAAATCTAAAAAGATTTTGTGCCCACGAGCCTTGATTTCGTGCACGATGGACGGGCCTTCGGCATAAAACAGCTCCATGCCAATTTTGACAAACGGCTTACGGTCGGTAAAGTTATCCAAAAATGCCAGTGTTTTTGCCTTGCTGTCAAAGTCACAAGCAATGATTACGTCCTTTCCCATGTTAGTGTGCTCCTCCTATGATGTCGCTTAGATTGTTTATTTTGTACTTTGCCATTACCTTTGGCAAATCATCGATTATGCGTTTGCATGCGTAAGGGTCTACCAGGTTTTCGGCGCCTACTTGCACTGCCGTTGCGCCCGCAAGCATCATTTCGATTACGTCTTGCGCACAAGTTACACCACCCATGCCAATTACCGGGATGCTGACTGCCTTGCTTACTTGGTACACCATCCTAAGCGCAACGGGGAATATGCCCTTGCCGGAGTAGCCACCCATCGTGTTGGCAAGCACCGGCTTTTTGGTTTTTAGGTCAATGCGCATACCAAGCAAGGTGTTGATTAGGCTGATGCCGTCTGCGCCTGCCTCCTCGCATGCCTTGGCAATGGCAACTATATCCGTGACGTTGGGGGACAGCTTGATGATGACAGGCTTAGTTGTTACTGCCTTGACTGCCCTTGTTACTTGCGCTGCTGCCTCGGGTGAGGTGCCAAATGCAAGTCCACCACCATGCACGTTGGGGCAACTGATGTTGACCTCCAGCCAACCAACATGCTCCTCTTTGTCTAATTTAGAGCAAACTTCGACGTACTCTTCCAGCGAAAAGCCGCTTACGTTTGCCATTACTTTTTTGTTAAACACCTGCTTAAGCTTGGGCAATTCCTCGGCAATCACCTTGTCTACGCCGGGGTTTTGTAGCCCTACGGAGTTGATCATGCCTGCGTCGCACTCGGCAATACGTGGAGTTGCATTGCCAAAGCGTGCGTTTATGGTTGTGCCCTTAAACGAAAAGGTACCCAGCACGTTGATGTCGTAGATTTCGGCAAATTCGTAGCCAAATCCAAAGGTGCCACTTGCAGGAATGATGGGGTTGTCGATTGTGATGCCAAGCAAATTTACCTTTGTGTTTACCATACGATTACCTCCTTTGTAAGCACGGGGCCTTCCTTGCAGATACGCAAGGTTTTGTACTTGGTTTCGCAGCTGCAGCCCATGCAAGCGCCAAAGCCACAGCCCATGCGCTCCTCAAAGCTGAACTGACCACTTGTGGTGGTTGCGTTGTACACTGCCTTTAGCATTGGCTCGGGGCCACAGGTGTAAAAGTAGTCGTAGCCTTCTACAAGCTTCAATGCGTCGGTTACAAAGCCCTTGATGCCGTAGCTGCCGTCCACCGTTGTTACAAGTACCTTTGCGCCAAGAGAGGCAAATTGTTGCTCGTAAAAAATTTCGCTTTGGGTGTTGAAGCCCAAAATTACCGTGACTTGCTTGCCCAATGCAACAAGGTCCTTAGCAAGCTTGTACAAGGGTGGGACGCCTACGCCACCACCCAGCAACACTGCGTGACTTTGAGTGGCATCCACGTCGTAGCCGTTGCCCAGCTGTGTAAGCAAATCAAGACGGTGGCCAACGGGCATTTTGCTCATTGCTTCGGTGCCACCACCAACTACCTTGTAAATCAAGGTAAGCTCGTCGCCTACTACGTCGCACACCGAGATGGGACGGCGCAAGTAAAAGCCATCCACCTTGATGTTGACAAATTGACCGCATTTGATACCCTGCGTGTCACCTACAAGCGTCATTTGATATACGTCGCTTGTCAAGGCAACGTTGGATGTGATTGTAAAATACGTTTGTTTCATATGCTCACCTTTGGTCGATTGTAGAAATGCGCAACGTTGTTTCGTCCAATACGTCAAGCAGTACCCTGACGGTATCTAGCGACGTAAAGGTTGTTGCGTTGCTTTCGGTTGCTGTTTTTCTGATCAAGTAGCCGTCACTTTGTTGGTGAGTTGATCCAAAGTCGCTTGTGTTGATGATGTAGCTTATGTAGCCTTTACGGATGGATTCCAGCAGTTCGTCACTTTCCGATACCTTTGGATGTACGTGTGTACGGATGCCGTGCTCCTTCAAAAACCTTGCCGTGCCCTTGGTTGCCTCGATGTTGAAGCCAAGATTGTAGAAACGTCTTACAAGTGGCAATGCTTCCTCCTTGTCTTTGTCTGCTACCGTTACAAACACCGTGCCGTAGTGCTTAAGCTTGGTGCCTGCTGCTTGCAAAGCCTTGTAGACTGCACGATTTGGATCGTTGTCGTAGCCGATGGCTTCGCCTGTGGACTTCATCTCGGGTGACAGGTATGCATCCAATCCACGAATCTTGCTGAAGGAGAACACCGGCACCTTTACGTACCAACGCTTCTTTTCTTCCGGATAGATATCAAAGATGCCTTGCTCCTTCAAAGACTTGCCCAAAATTACTTCGGTGGCAATGTCAGCCAAGCTGTAGCCCGTTGCCTTGGACAAAAACGGTACCGTGCGTGACGAGCGTGGGTTGACCTCGATGACGTACACGTTGTCATCCTTGTCTACAATAAATTGCACGTTGAACAAGCCTACGATGCCAATGCCCAAGCCAAGCTTTTTGGCATATTGCAAAATGATGCCCTTGACCTTGTTGGATATGCTGAAGGTTGGATATACGCTGATGCTGTCGCCCGAGTGGATGCCCGTGCGCTCGACAAGCTCCATTATGCCGGGGACAAACACGTCACGGCCGTCACAGATTGCGTCAATTTCGACCTCCTTGCCAATGACGTACTTGTCTACAAGTACAGGCTTGTCCTCATCAATTTCGACGGCTGTCTTGAGGTAGTGCTTAAGCTGCTCCTCACCGGCAACAATTTGCATTGCTCGGCCACCCAATACAAAGCTTGGACGAACCAGCACAGGGTAGCCAATTTGGCTTGCTGCCTTTACACCATCGTTGATGTTTGTTACAGCCTTACCTGTTGGTTGTGGAATACCCAATCTGCTTAGCAATGCTTCAAAGGTGCCACGGTCCTCGGCACGGTCGATTGCTTGGCAATCGGTGCCAATTATTTTGACGCCACGGTCAAACAACGGTTGAGCAAGGTTGATGGCCGTTTGTCCACCCAGCGATGCAATTACGCCTTGTGGATTTTCAAACTCGATTACGCTCATTACGTCCTCGGTTGTAAGAGGCTCAAAGTACAATTTGTCGCTTGTTGTGTAATCGGTAGAAACCGTTTCGGGGTTGTTGTTGATGATGATTGCTTCGTAGCCACTGCTTTTGATGGTGGATACTGCGTGGACGGTGGAGTAGTCAAACTCAACACCTTGTCCAATACGGATTGGGCCTGCGCCCAGCACCACTACCTTTTGCTTTTGTGTCAAAACAGATTGGTTGTCGCCTGTGTAGGACGAGTAGAAATACGGAATATATGCGCCTGCGTGCAAGGTGTCTACCATACGGAAAGCAGGGCGAATGCTGTGCTTGTTGCGTAGCTCCTTGATGCTTTGCTCGGTTGTGCCCCAAAGCTGCGCTACAAACGCATCGGAAAAGCCCAGCTGCTTTGCTTGAAGCAGCACCTTTGCATCGTTGACGCTTTGTGCAAGCTTTGCCTCCATGTCTACAATTTGCTTAAACGCCTCCAAAAACAACGGCGTAACCTTGGTTAGCTGATGCAGCTTGTCCAAGCTGTAGCCACGGCGTACCAGCTCGACAATTGCAAAGATGGTGTCGTCACGGTATTCGGCAACGTAATCCACAATCTGGTCTGTAGTCATTGCAACAAACTTTTTCATCCAAAGGTGCTTGACACCCGTTTCTAACGAGCGTACAGCCTTTAGCATGCTTTCACAAAGGTTTGCGCCAATGCCCATTACCTCGCCCGTAGCCTTCATTTGCGTACCAAGACGATTGTCGGCAAAGGTAAATTTGTCAAATGGGAAGCGTGGGAACTTGGCAACCACGTAATCCAGCCTTGGCTCGGTTGCAGCCGTTGTGTTGGCAAGCTCGATTTCGTCAAGACGCATACCAACGGCAATTTTGGCTGTTACCCTTGCAATGGGGAAGCCGCTTGCCTTGCTTGCCAATGCAGACGAGCGTGATACACGTGGATTTACTTCAATCAGGTAGTACTCGCTTGTATACGGATTAAGGGCAAATTGCACGTTGCAGCCACCCTCGATTTTTAGCTCTCGAATGATTTTGATTGCGCTGTCGTTTAGCATCTTTTCGTCCTTTTTGGACAAAGACAAAATGGGTGCAACAACAACCGAGTCGCCTGTGTGTACGCCAACAGGATCGACGTTTTCCATGCCACAAATGGTGATGGCGTTGTCGCTGCCGTCACGCATTACTTCAAACTCGATTTCCTTGTAGCCCTTGACGGATTTTTCCACAAGCACTTGATGCACAGGCGACAGCTTGAAGGCATTTTCGCCAATTTCTCGCAGCTCTGCCTCGTTGTTGGCAAAGCCACCACCCGTGCCACCCAGCGTAAATGCAGGACGCAAAACTACGGGGTAGCCAATGTGCTGCGCTGCTGCAACGGCCTCCTCGATGTTGTAGGTGATTTCGGATGGGATGACGGGCTCGCCAATGGATTGGCAAAGCTCCTTAAACAGCTCTCGGTCTTCGGCTCTTTCGATGCTTTGACTGCTTGTTCCCAGCAGCTTGGTGCGACACTCC
>JAFVXX010000007.1 GCA_017500905.1 Clostridia bacterium | reverse complement strand
TGCACCCTGGGTGCTTGCAAAGGAGGAGGCTACTCTTCCACGACTTAAGCAAGTGTTGTACAACCTGACGGAAACCATTGTTGTGGCAACCAGCATGCTTGAGCCCTTTATGCCAAGCACCAGCAAGCTTATTTTAGACGAGCTTGGCACTACTGCACGTAGTTACGACAACCTTACAACCTTTGGGCACTACCCAAGTGGAAGCAAGGTTACAAGCGAGCCATCTACTTTGTTTGCTCGTCTTGACGCCAAGGAAGTGGAAAAAAAGGCGCAAGAAATTGCATTGAAATACGCACCTAAGGTGGAAGAAGCCAAGGCCCAAGCACCAAAGGAACAAAAGGAGAAAAAGATGCCAAAGGAACCAATTTCTATTGACGAATTTGCCAAGGTAGAGCTGTGCGTTGCCGAGGTTTTGGCTTGCGAAAAGGTGGCAAAAAGCGACAAACTCTTGTGCTTCCAGCTTAAAGTAGGCGACGAGGTGCGTCAAGTTGTAAGCGGAATTGCTCAGCACTACGACCCAGCATACATGATTGGCAAAAAGGTTGTGCTTGTCAAAAACTTGAAGCCTGCAAAAATCCGTGGAGTAGAGTCCAACGGTATGATTTTGTGCGCAAGCGACGACAACAGCGTAATTTTTGTTACTCCCGAAAAGGACATTGAAAGCGGAAGTGAAGTTAGATGATTGATACGCACGTTCATTTAGAAGACGATCGCTTGATTGATGACGTCCAACAAATTGTTGCCGACTTTGACAAGGACGGCTTGCAATTTGTAATAAACAACAGCTGTAACCTGCAAAGTATGATAAAGGCGTACGAATTGGCGCAAAAGTACCCCAACGTTTACTGCACGGTGGGTATGCATCCACACGACGCAAAAGAGTTTGACAGCAAATTTGAAGCGTTGATGATGGAATATGCCAAGAGCAGCAAGGTTGTTGCAGTTGGCGAAATTGGGCTGGATTACTACTACGACCTAAGCGACAGGGCTACGCAACGTGACGTGTTTGCACAGCAAATAGAAATTGCCGACAAGCTGCATTTGCCCATCACGTTGCATATTAGGGATGCCTACGGCGATGCGTTGGACGTGCTTACTGCGCAAAAAAACTACCTAAACAACGGCGTGCTGTGGCATTGCTACTCCGGTAGCGCCGAGTTTGCACGTCAAATGGCAAAAAAGGGGCACTACTTTGCATTTGGTGGGGCAATCACCTTTAAAAACGCCAACAAGGACGAGGTAATTAGGTCGGTGCCACTTGAGCAGGTGCTTTCTGAAACGGATTGCCCTTACATGACGCCCGTGCCCTTCCGTGGCAAAACAAACTACCCCAAATACGTACGCTACGTTGTGGAAAAGTTGGCTGCCGTTTACGGGATTTCGTTTGAACAAATGGAAAAGGCAATTGAACAAAACTGCAAAAGGATTTTTACTAAAATACAATGAACAACTACGTTTACACAATTGGAAACAAAATTTACATCAACCTTACCAACCGTTGCTCCAACAAGTGCGAGTTTTGCATCAGAAAGGGGCGTGACGGCATGTGCGACCAAAGGCTGTGGATTGATGATGAGCCTACTGCCGAGGACGTGATTGACCAGCTTCCACTTGACTTAGACAACTACGACAGCGAAGTGGTTTTTTGTGGGTTTGGCGAGCCTACCTACAATTTGGACGCCTTGGAGGAGGTTGCAAGCTACCTACATTGCGTAGACAAAACTACCCGTATCAACACCAACGGACACGCAAACTTGATACACAAAACCGACGTATCCGACGTTGTTGCAGACAGCTGTGACGTTGTAAACGTTTCGCTTAATGCTCCCAACAAGGCAAGATACAACCAAATTTGCCACTGCATCTACGGCGAGGAGGGCTACGACGCCATGCTGGAGTTTGCCAAGCTGTGTAAGCAACGTGGGGCAAAGGTTGTGCTTAGCGTTGTGGACGTGCTTTCCCCCAAGGAAGTAGATGAATGCAAAAAAATTGCATCCAAAATGGGTGTAGAATTTAGACTGCGAGAAAAGGAATAAGCAAAAAAACACTCTGTACGGAGTGTTTTTTGTTAGGTAGATATGAACAAAATTAATTACGACAAAAAAATGCAAAATGCAATGAAGAAAATCCCTGTTGGCACAAAGCTGTTGCTGCACGTTTGCTGTGCGCCCTGCCTAACCTACTGCCTGACAAGACTTGTAGAGCACTTTGACGTGACTCTGTACTACGCCAACGACAACATTGACACAAAGGACGAGTGGCAAAAAAGGTTGGACGAGGTAGCAAGACTGGTGGACGTTGTAAACAATGGCAAGTACGAGGTTGTGCCAAGTTGCCCTGTAAAGCTGGTGGTAAAGGACTACAACGGCGAGCACTTTGCAATGTGGGCAAGGCACTTTGCCGACCAACCGGAAGGGGAATACCGATGCACAAGGTGCTTTGCAATGCGTCTTGGGGATACTCATGAATATGCACGCAAAAATGCATTTGACTACTTTGCTACCACACTTACCGTCAGCCAATACAAAAACAGCGAAATGCTTAACCTTGTGGGCTACGAAATTGAAAAGGAGGGTGGCGCAAAGTGGCTACCAACCGACTTTAAAAAAAACTACGGCTACGACCAAAGCATAGTGCTATCTAATAAGTACGAGTTGTACCGTCAGCACTACTGTGGATGCAAGTTTAGTAAGGTGGGGGAAGAAATAGAAAAGTAAATATAGAAAAGCCGTTACACAACGATGTGTAACGGCTTTTTTTGATTGAAGCGGACGACCAATGGTCGCCCCTACGGTGGGAAAATTGAGCTGTGTGGTGAATAATACTCCTTCCGTCACGCAAGCGTGCCACCTCCCTCAGGAGGGAGGCAAGACGGGACGTCGAGGACGTCGTCCCCTACGGGATAGGGTTTAGTCCTTGTTGATAACAAAACGGTGCGTCGGGGACGTCGCACCCTACGGTGTAGGTGTGGTTAAGGCGTTATCGTGATAGGCGGGAGGATATGGAATCCTCCCCTACGATTGTGGAAATTGTGCTGTGTTGAAAAGAAAAAAGGCGAGAATAAATCTCGCCTGTTGAATAGTGTTGTTTTGATTTGTTGCAACTTTTGTTGTTGTGTTTTTGTGTTGTTGATTACTTGCTTTGCAAAAAGTTTTTCATGATTTGCACAAGCTCTGCGGTGATGACGTGCTCGATACGGCAGGCGTTGTCCTCGGCTACGTCCGGCGTTGCGCCGAGGTGGATTAGTACCTGCGTGATTACTTCGTGACGAAGGTAGATTTCCTCTGCGTGCAGCTTGCCACTGTCGGTAAGCACAATTGCGCCACGGTTGACCACCACAAAGCCCTTGTCTACAAGCAGGCTTACTGCCCTTGATACGCTTGCTCGGGAGTAGTTTAGCTCGTTGGCTACGTCGATAGAACGCACTACGCCTCCCCTTTTGGTTAGCAAAAGGATTGTTTCCAGATACATTTCCTGCGATTCACGGTACTTCATTGCGCCCTCCCCCATGTGTGTAGTTTAATTATACAAGCAAACGTTGCATTTGTAAAGTGTAAAAGGCAAATTTGTTAGCAAAAAAGGACAAGTGCTAACTTGTCCTTTTGTTATGGGTGGACCGTCGGGGACGCCTGTCACTACAAGACGGGCGAACAAAGTTGCGCCCCTACGGTGTTGCGATTGATTAGCCTTGTGAAAAACTCCTTCCGTCACGCAAGCGTGCCACCTCCCTCAGGAGGGAGGCAAGACGGGACGTCGAGGCGCCGGTCCCTACGGAATTGATTGTTTAGTTGTCACCTTTGTTGGTTTTGTCTTGGCAGTTGCATTGGCTGGGACAGCTTTTGCAGTTGCATCCACTGGGGCATCCAATGCACTTTTGTCAACGGCGCTTGGCACGGACTATGTAAAATATGGCTGCTGCCAAAACAAGCACTACTGCAACAATGGCAATTACGTCGCCTGGTTTCATAGTAAATTTTTCCCTTTACGCCTTAAGTGCGTATTCCTTTTTTAGTTGTTTTTCCTTTTTGATTACAAGGGCTGTAAGCAGGCCTGCAATGGCAAGCACTACTGCCCAGCCTACAATTGGCATCCATGCGCTTGCAAAGCCGTTGGCAGATACAAGTCCGTCAAAGCCTTGCGTAAACAACGTGCCAAAAAACATTACCAAAAATCCTACTGTGTAGCCTACTGCAAGCTGTAATCCAATGCCTGCAAACAACCACTTTTTGCTTTTGATTTCGGCATTCATTGCGCCAATTGCTGCAAAGCATGGTGGGGTAAACAGGTTGAACATCAGGTACGCCAAGGCTGCAACCTTTACGATGCCCATTATTTGGGCAACCTCGTTGGCGCCACCCTCCAAGACAAGATCTTCTACGTTGATAAAGTTGGTGATGGAGTAGCAAACGGCAATTGTGCCTACGACGTTTTCCTTTGCAATAAAGCCTGTTACGGCTGCTGCTGCAAGCTGCCAAGCGCAAATGCCAATTACCGGTGCAATTGCATAGGCAAAGGGCGTTGCAATGTCGTGCAGGATGGATTGACCTGCTTCGACAACCTCAAAGCTCCAGTTGAAATTTTGCATTACGTGTACTACAAAGTTGCAAACAAGGATGATTGTGCCTGCCTTGACAATGTACGACCATCCACGAGAAAGCATGGATTTGCATGCTCCCCAAAGGCTTGGCCATTTGTACTCGGGCAATTCGATGATGAAATAGGATTTGCGATTTTTGTGTCCTGTAAGCTTGTTGATAAGCAATGCGCAAAGCAAGATGATGGCAATGCCTACAAAGTACATTGTTACGCCTACCCATGGCGAATCAGCAAAAAATACGCCTGCAAACAAGGCAATTACCGGCAGCTTTGCGCCACATGGCATAAAGGGTGCAAGCATTGCAGTTGCCCTGCGCTCTCGCTCGTTGCGGATTGTACGGCAAGCCATTACGCCGGGGATTGCGCATCCCGTGCCAATTACAAAGGGGATTACCGATTTGCCGGAAAGGCCTACCTTTTTGAAAATTGGATCAAGCACTACCGTTGCACGAGCCATGTAGCCACAATCCTCCAGCAAGGCAATCAAAAAGTACATTACCATGACTAACGGCAAAAAGCCCACGACGGCTATTACGCCACCAATGACGCCATCTACCAGGATGGATGCCCAGATGCTGTCGGAGTTGAGTGCGTTGGCAACGGCCTCTTGTCCCATTTCTAACACACCTACAAACAAATCGGCAAGCCATGGTCCAAGCCAAGCCTGCGAAATGCCAAACACCAAAAACATTACTACTGCAAAAATGGGGATGCCAAGCCATTTGTTGGTTAGAATTTCGTCAAGCTTGTCTTGCTTGTTGCGTTGGTTGGTGTGCTCCTTGCGAGTTTCTACTTGACTTACAACCGAGTTGACAAAGTCAAAGCGTTTGCGATCGGCCTCTTCTACGGCGTGCTTGTCGGACAAATCTACGTCGCCTTGGTTGTAGGGCGCAGCTTGTCCCCTGCCTACCACTGCTACGGCTGTTTCTACTACCTTTTTTAGCCCGTTGCCCGAAAGCGAAACCGTTTCGACCACGGGACAATTAAGCTGGGATGCAAGCAAATTTACGTTGATTGTTGTGTGCTTTTTTTTGTTGACGTCGGCTTTGTTTAGCGCAACGACAACGGGTATG
>JAFVXX010000067.1 GCA_017500905.1 Clostridia bacterium | reverse complement strand
GACAAGGGCGCAATCAATCAAAGCCAGTACGACAAATTGGTAGAGCAATTTACAAACAAGCAGTAACAACCTTACTTCCCCCTACGAAAGTAGGGGGCTTTTTTATGTCAAAATTACACAATATTAAACTTTTTGTTACAAAAGTTTAGAAATAGTAATAAAATTGTTTGACAACACTAATCGCATTGTATATAATGCAATCATACAAACTATTTGTAGGAGATTTGTCAATATGGAAATAGGTAGCAAAATCAGACAACTGCGTTTGCAACGAGATTTGACGCAGGAGGAACTTGCCAACAGGACGGAGCTTACCAAAGGCTACATTTCACAACTGGAAAACGACCTTTGCAGCCCATCCATTGCCACGCTTAAGGACATTTTGGATGCCTTGGGCATATCCTTGCAGGAGTTTTTTGCCGAAACCAAGGAGGAAAAAATTGTGTTTACGCCACTGGACTACTTTCAATCGACCAACGGCGATTGCGAAGTGACCTGGCTGGTTGCCAACTCGCAAAAAAACGAGATGGAGCAAATAGTTTTGACCTTGCCAATTGATGGGCAAAGCGAAGTGAGGTTGCCTTTTGAGGGCGAGGAGTTTGGCTACGTATTGGAAGGCAAAATTATACTAAAAACTAAAAACGAGGTGTACAAGCTTAAAAAGGGCGATTGCTTTGCAATCGACGGCAAAAAAGAGCACTTTATCAAAAACAACAACAACGGAAAAAGCAAGGTTTTGTGGGTAACAACCCCCAGCAACTTTTAAGGAGTAGGCAATGACGAAACAAACAAGCAAAATCATCGAACTTAAAAACGTATGCAAGTCGTACGACGACAAACCCGTAGTAAAAAACACGTCGCTTTCCATCAAGCGTGGCGAGTTTGTAACCTTTTTGGGGCCATCCGGTTGCGGCAAAACCACAACGTTGCGCATGATTGCAGGCTTTGAGCATCCCACAAGTGGTCAGGTGCTGTTTAACGGTCAAGACATAACAACGCTGCCACCTCACAAGCGAAACATCAACACAGTGTTTCAAAGATATGCGTTGTTTCCACATCTTACGGTGTTTGGCAACATTGCATACGGCCTAAAAATCAAGCGTATCCCCGATGGCGAGCCCTTTGTAAACAAAAAGGGACAAACGGTGCAAAAAATGCGCAAGTTTACCAAGGCCGAAATCCAAGCCAAGGTAGATCGTGCGCTAAAGATGGTAGATCTTGAGGACTACGGCCATCGCTCGGTAGATTCGTTGTCGGGTGGTCAGCAGCAACGTGTTGCCATTGCCCGTGCGCTTGTCAACGAGCCCGAGGTGTTGCTTTTGGACGAGCCGCTTGGCGCATTGGACCTAAAAATGCGCAAGGATATGCAATTGGAGCTTATGTCAATGCATCAAAAGCTGGGCATCACCTTTATTTACGTCACTCACGACCAAGAGGAAGCCCTTACCATGAGCGACACCATCGTCGTAATGAAGGACGGTCAAATCCAACAAATTGGCACTCCAACACAGGTATACGACGAGCCTGCCAACGCATTTGTTGCCGACTTTATTGGCGAATCCAACATCTTTTCGGGCAATATGGTCAAGGATTTTTGCGTTGAGTTTGTCGGTCACCGCTTTGAGTGTGTTGACAAGGGCTTTAAGAAAAACGAGCCTATCGACGTAATTGTCCGTCCCGAGGATATTCGCATTGTAGATGCCAATGACAGCAACGCTCTTGTAAAGGGTGTGGTGCAAACCTGCGTATTCAAGGGGGATCACTACCAAATTACTGCCATCATCAAGGTGGACGAGGAAGAAAACGAAATGCTTATCCACGACAACGTCAAGGTGGACGAGGGGCAAACAATTGGCATGTACATCAAGCCGTTTGACTTGCACATCATGCACAAGGCACGCCTTATCAACACGCTGGAGGGCGTAATGTACGACAAGGGCATTGTCGAAATGTGTGGTGGACGCTTTGAGTGTAATGCCGACCTTGAGGAGGGCACGCCTGTAACCATCAAGGTAGACTTTGACGACGTCGAAATTTGCGACGACGAGGAGGACGGCGTAATTGGTGCAACGGTTGTTTCGTCTATGTACAAGGGCAGCTACTACCAATGCATAGTGCGTACCGACGACTACTACGACTTTTTTGTAGATACCGATTACGATTGGCTTAAGGATGACCGTGTTGGTATCAAGATTGCTCCAGACAAAATTATTGTACAAAGGATAGAAAAAGATGAACAAAACGCCTAAAAACAAAAAACTTAACTTGTCCTTTTCACGCAAGTCATTGGCGTATCCATATGTTTTGTTTTTGATTGTTTTTGTGGTACTGCCTTTGGTTTTGATACTAATCAACGCCTTTGTTGCCGACGGACAGCTTACGTTTCAAAACTTTATTGATTTTTTCAGCGATGGCAGTGGGTTGACTGTATTGGGCAACTCGCTGGTAATCGGCTTTGTAACAACCCTTTTGTGCTTGGTGCTGGGCTACCCCGTAGCGTACTTTTTGTCTAAGTACCATGCTTCCAGCAAGGTGCTGGTGCTGCTTTTTGTGTTGCCAATGTGGGTAAACTTTTTGATTCGCACCCTGTCTACAAAGGCAATCTTTTTGGCACTTGACGTCGAGCTTGGCATGGGCACGGTGGTGTTTGGTATGGTGTACAACTACCTGCCGTTTATGATATTGCCACTGCACACAACGCTCAGCTCCATTTCCAACAGCTACATCGAGGCCTCTGAGGACCTTGGTGCTGACAAACTGACGGTGCTTATCAAGACGGTTTTGCCTTTGTCGGTGCCCGGCATCATCAGTGGCATCACAATGACCTTTATTCCTGCCATTTCTACCTTTGCCATTTCCGAGCTGCTTTCCAACCGACAAATCTATTTGTTTGGCGACTCCATCAATATGCAGTTTACAACGGGACAAAACTTTGGCGTAGGCAGCGTAATGAGCTTGATTATGCTTGTAATTGTTGTTTTGGGCAATTTGTTGATGAACAAATTCAACAAGGAAGGCAACACAAGGAGTGTATTGTAATGAAAAAAACAGGAAGATTCTTTGCAAACACCTATCTTGCGCTTATTTTGGCAATTTTGTATTTGCCAATCTTGGTGCTTATTGTGTTTAGCTTTGCCAACAACAGCAACTTCAATTTTGCCAACGGATTTTCGTTTGAGGCGTACAAGCAAATTTTTGTAGGACCAAAGTCTGCCGAATTGATGGCAGCCTTCAAAAATACCATGATTTTGGCAAGCGTATCCAGCGTTTTGTCCACAATTTTGGGTGCCTTTTCGACCATTGGCATATTTTACCTCAAAAAGCGTGCAAAAAATTTGACACTTACCATCAATCAGCTGCCCATGATCAACAGCGAAATTGTCATGGCTGTAGCACTTATGGTGTTTTTTACTGCGTTTGGTGCAATCTTTCCACAAGGCTGGACACGCCTAATAATTGGGCACGTGTCCTTTTGTACCCCGTACGTGGTGCTAAGCATTTTGCCACGCCTGCAAAAAATGGATCCCAACATGTATGAGGCAGCGCTTGACCTTGGCTCCAGCCCAATTTCGGCAATTTTCAAGGTAGTGTTCCCCTACATTGTCCCCGGCATCGTAAGTGGCTTTGTAATGGCATTTACGCTTTCGATGGACGACTTCATCATTACGCAAATCAACAAGGGCGAAACGGGCATCGAAACGCTGTCTACCTACATCTACGAGGACGCACGTCTAAAAAGCCTGGAGCCATTTTGGTTTGCAGTGTTCAGCATCATCTTTGTAGTGGTGCTTACGTTGTTGCTTGTAGCCAACGTCAAGGGCAAAAAAGGAGACAAAACCAATGCGTAAATTGTTTAGTATCGTTTGCCTTGTGGCAATGGCAATGACAATGGTTGCCATGCTGGCAGGATGTGGCCAAAGCAGCAACTTTGACACCTTGACGGTGTACAACTGGGCGGATTACATCTACGACTACGAGGAGGACTTTAAGGCCTACTACAAGGCGCACACGGGGCGTGACGTAGAGGTTACTTACGTAACCTTTGACACCAACGAAACCATGCTTACCAAGGTGCTTAAGGGTGACAGTAAGGTGGACGTAATTTGCCCCAGCGAATACGCCATCCAAAAGCTAATTGAGGCCGACTTTTTGCAGCCCATCAACTACTTTGACGGTCAATTTGCCAACAGCGTCAACGTCAACAGCGCCATTGTAAGCAAGGTGCAAGACGTGTTTAGCAGCCTTGCAGTCAACGGCCAACAGGTGGACGTAACCAAGTACTTTGTTCCCTACATGTACGGCACGTTGGGCATTTTGTACAATCAAGACGTGCTGGACGAAGCCGGCATAACTGCTGACAAGGTGGAAGATGCAGGCTGGGGCTTGTTGTTTAACAAGGCCAACGACGGCACAAAATTGTCCGAGGCACTAAACAACCGAATTTTTATGAAAGACAGTATCCGTGACGTGTACGTTGCAACGGTGTGTTTTTTGAAGCAAGTGGGCAAGCTAAACGGCACGCCCTATCAGGATTTGCCCATTGGCGATCTAATCAACACGGTAGATCAAGGCTTGGTCGACCTTGTACGAGCTGCGCTTATTGAGCAAAAAGATACGCTGTACGGCTACGAAGTAGACTTTGGCAAAAACGACCTCATTGCAGGCATTGCCTACGTTGACCTTGCTTGGAGTGGCGACGCCTTGTACGCCATCGAGGAGGCCGAAAGCCTTGGTGTCACGCTAAACTACACAGCACCCAAGGTGGGTGGCAACATCTGGTTTGACGGCTGGGTAATCCCCAAAAACGCAACCAACGTAGAGGGCGCAAAGATTTTTATTGATTTTCTAAATCAACCACAGGTTGCCGCAGCCAACATGATGGAAATTGGCTACAGCTCGGCAGTAGACCCTCAGGCAATACTTAACAGCCAAGAGGTAATGCAGGTGCTGTTTGACAGCTACGAGGTG
>JAFVXX010000066.1 GCA_017500905.1 Clostridia bacterium | reverse complement strand
GGTTGGATTTTAGTGCTTTTGGGACAATCCCTCCGTCACGCAAGCGTGCCACCTCCCTTTGCACAAGGGAGGCTATGGGAGGATATAGAATCCTCCCCTACGGAATAGTATTTAATCGTTGTTGAAAAAACTCCTTCCACTACAAGTGGTCCCCCTCCCTCAGGAGGGAGGCAAGGGCGGTGCGTCGAGGACGTCGCACCCTACGATTGCAGGTTGCAAGCCTTGTTGTCAGTAGACAATCCCTCCGTCACGTTGGACGTACCACCTCCCTTTGCACAAGGGAGGCTACGGGAGGATATAGAATCCTCCCCTACGGAATAGGATTTAATCTTTGTTGAAAAAGTAAATAGCAATGCCGCTACGGAAAAGCAATTGGTTGGGCAAACACAAAGGGACGGCACGAATGCCGTCCCTTGTGCCCAACAAGATAGGGGGCCTTGTTGGATGAGGAGAGATGATTATGTTAGATTGTTAGTGTGCGCCGTGTTGTCCACCAGGTTGACCACCGTGACCACCCATTTGTTGCTTGCGCTCTTGGCGACGGGTTTCTACCCATTGCTTTGCGTTGGCTTTGCCTGTTTCGATTGCTTGGTTGAATTGGTCCTCCAACGCCTTAAGCTCGTTGGCAACCTTTTGTTGACGTTGCTCCAAAACTTCCTTTTGAGCATCCGTCATGTTGTCGGCAAACCATGCTTGAAGCTTTGCAATTTCTGCCTCTACAGCTTCGATTACGTCTTCGATGTCGTCAACCTCTTCCACTTCGGGTAGGGTGATTAGCGTCTTGATGGATGCAAGCTGAGCGTCAATTTGCGCCTTTAGGTCGGATGATGCATTTTTAAGCGATTCCATTACGTCCTCGAGGTAGTCCTCGACTGCTTCAAACTTGTCTTCCAATGCTTCGGCCTTGTCGGCTGGCATGTTAGCAAGCAGACGCTCGATTGCATATTCAATGCTGTCCTCCGTTGCTTGGCCTTGCTCGTTTACAGCGTGCTTGATTACCATTGCTGTTTCTTCCAGAGAAAGTTGAAGCTTTTTGCAAGCTTCACGCACTTGCTCTTCGGATACGTATTGTTGCACTTCAAGGTCGATTTCCTCAATCTTGACCAATGCAAAGTAAGCCGTGCGAAGTGCAAAGTACTTGCTGCCCTTTAGTGTCAACTCTACGTCTGTTAGGTCTACCGTTGCGTACATGCCGTCCAAAAGAAGGGATTTTGCCGTTTCGTAGGCAAGCTTTGCTTGGGTGTAGACTGCTTCAAACGCATCGTTTACCTTGTCTTTGTAGTATTGGTGAGTTGTCTTGACAACTTGTGCAAGTTGCTCGTTGGTCATGGCTGCTGCTTGCTCGATTGTCAAGGATCTGTCTGCTGCCATTGCCGACTTTACTAAGCGATACTTGCCCGGTGTCAATGCTTGGATATCTGCATTGTCGGGGTAGCTTGCCTTTAGTTGGTCAAGCTTGTATTGTTGGTATGCGCCTACTGCGTTGGAAAGCTGTGCTTGTACGCCTTCCTTGCTGAAGCGATCTTCAAAGCCTTTTTTGACCTTGTCAAAAATTTCTTGCTCGTCTGCTGCATCGTCGCTGGAAACGGTTACGCTGATGGTACCGTTTTCTTCGGTGACATAGCCGTATTCGGTTGCAAGCTGAGCAATTTTGTCTACTGCCTTTTCGACAGATGCGCCCTCGATGCCGGTTGCTTCAAACAGCAACACTTGTGCATCTTCGTTCATGGCACGGACGGTTACAACCTTGTTGTTTTTGTCAAGTGTCAGCTCGATGGAGGGGTTGACGTCAATTGCTACGTAGCTGTGTGCTTGCGCTTCGGCAGGTTGGCATGCAGCAAACACTCCCATTACGCTTACTGCCAAAATAAGTACTGCTAACAATATTGGTAGTTTTTTCATAGTGGTGTCTCCTTTTTTTTGAGATTTGAGCAACCTTTGCTTTGCTCTTGTTTGACTATTAAACAAGCAAAACGCCCCTTTTGTTGGGCGTTTTGAAAAAATTTTTACTATTTTTTATTTGCCTTGTGGCTTGCCGTGCTGACCACCCTGTGGGGCACGCTCTATACGATCTTGATTGACCTTGTCCTTGACTGAGCCAATGAAATCCTGTGGATTTGCAGTGCTGACAAAGCTGTCTATTTGGTCAAATGCTTGCTGAGCATCCTCGATGAGTGCTGCCACCCAATTGCAAAGCTCGACTACATAGCCCTGCAAAAGCTCATCCAGGATTTGGCCTTGCTTGGAAAGCTCGTCTTGGATTTGCTTAAGCTTGCCTATCATGCTGTCGGCTTGCTGGTAGCTTTGCTTTGCCAGTATCAAATCGGGAAAGCTTTCTACCTTGATGCTTGCTTGCGCAAGTGGGCTTAGTGCTTGCTCAAGCGAATTGAGCAAGGTTACAAGATGTACGCTTTCTATTTCGGCACGTTTTGGGCTGGAAAGCAGCTCGATGGGGTCATCAAAGATGCCTTCAAACAGTGCATAGGTGCCAATTTCGGTGCAAAGCGCCTCGATGGTGTCGTAGGTGCTACTCAACAAATCGTTGCGTTGCTGTAAGGTTGCGACAAAGCCTTTTAGAGCATCAACCTTGCTTTGCAGGCCGTAGTCTTGCACAGCTTTGTCAAACTGTGCGTTTGCTTGCGCCTCAAGCTGCTGCATGTAGCTTGGTGCTTGGGAAAGCTGGTTTAGCAAGCCTTGCAGGGTGCTTTCAGCTTGGTTGAAGTAGCCTTTCGCCAATTGCTGAAGCTGCTCAACGGATTGCTTTGCAACCTGCACCTTGGCATCTATGCCGTACTGCTGCGCCACTTGGCTTGCGCTTTGTTGCACTTTTTGCATCAATTTGGCAACCTTGGACTCCTTTTGGGCGCTGGCAACGGCAACGTCTACCGTTCCGTCTCCTTGGTAGCCCATGGAGTAGGTGTTGTCCACAAGCGTTGTTACGGCCTCGTCTGCAGGTGTGCCTTGAAGCTGTGCCGAAAGCTCGTCCGAAAGCACCACTTCGCCGTCGTAGTTGGTGGCAACCACCTTGACCACCTTGTCGTTGCTGTCCAGCATGATTGTAAAGGATGGATTGATGCTTAGCGCAACGTAGGATGCGTTGGCTTGGTAGTTGGCATCCTTTACGTGACCTACGCCTACTACTCCCACACCAATTACCAGCACAAGCGCCACGCAAAAGGCTGCTACCCTTTGCCACGTGCCAAATATGCTTGCCAGCATAGGCTTGCGTTGTTGATTGGTGACAATGCTTGTTTGCTTGACCTTGCTTGACATTTCAGGAGCACGGCTGTCTAATTCGGTTTTAAGTTGTTTTAGGTAATTTTTCATTTGCCGACCTCCTGTGTAAGATATTTTTTGAGCTTGGCAAGAGCATTTTTGTAAACCCAGGTGACTGTGCCAATGGGCTTGCCTACAATTTGGGCAATTTCTCGGTGCTTGTAGCCTGCTACAGCGTGTAGCACCACCACTTGCCTTTCGTCTAAGCTTAGCGCCTTGTTTAGTATTTCCGTCATCTCGTCCACCTTGGCGTCTACGCTGTAGGTGGAAAAGTCGTCGGTTGCAACTACCCTTTTGGCCTTGTTTAGATGGTTAAACGCCAAATTTTTGGCTATTTGAAGCATCCATGCCGAAAAATTGGTGTCATCCCTGT
>JAFVXX010000065.1 GCA_017500905.1 Clostridia bacterium | reverse complement strand
TACCTCATGCGTGTGCGATACGCTGCTTTTGCGAAGCTTTTTGCATTTGTAAAAGATGCTTACAAGGCTGTCGGCGCAATCAAAAAACTTGACGTTGGGGCAAGCCGCATAGAAATTTGACAGCTGTGTGGAAAAAATGCAGTCGTCCAGCACCACGGCGTCACAACCATCGGCTGCACGTAGCGTTTGGTCAATTTGGGCAAGCGCTTGCCTTTGGGTGAAATGGCTACCAAGAAGGTTTGCAAGGCTTGACGCATCAATGCTGAGGCATCCATCGTAGCGCCTACCACAGGAGGACAGCACGGCAACCTGCTTTGTCGAGTACTGCATTGCCTGTACGATTGGGGGCTGACATGCAACCACCCTTACCGATGGACAAGCCCTTTTGATGAGGGCGGCGTTGCAGGTGGGGGAGGCAAGCACCACCACCTTTCCCGTCAAATCCATTTGCGAAAGGCCTTCTGCCACAAACACGTCGGCCTGTTGGCTGGGACAGCTGCATACGTTGAGGTAGCTTACTGCCAATGGTAGCGAGCGCATTTTGTACAACAAAACGGCTCCACCTACACCATCATCCACCACAACTGCACCCGTTGGAACAAAATTGTCGTTGCTTTTGTGACCAAAATTGCTGAATTGATGTTTCATAACACTAATTTTATTAGCGTTTGACCTCTAAAATGAGCAAATTAAAAGTATTTTAATAAAATTGCGTAAAAATTGTTGCTAAAAAAATGATTTTGTGCTAATATTGTTAGGCTAATTAGAAAAATTACTGACCTAATACAAAAGGAGTTACAAATGCCTAATATTAAATCCGCTAAAAAAAGAGTTTCCGTTACAGCTACAAAGAAATTGCAAAACCAAATGGTTCGCTCTCAAATGCTTACAGCTGTAAAGAAATTTAACGCTGCTATTTCCGAAAACAATCTTGAATTGGCTAAGGAATTGATGCCTCTTGCAAGCTCTAAAATCGACGCTGCTGCTAAGAAAAACGTAATCCACAAAAATGCAGCAAATCGCAAAAAGAGCCAAATTGCTCGCACTCTTTCTCAACTTGAAAAGGGCGTAGTAGTTGTTAAGGTTGACGCTAAGACTTTGAAGCAAGCTGAACAAAAGGCTGCTGCTGCTAAGAAGGCAGAGGAAGCTGCTGCTATCAAGGCTCAAAGAAACGAAGCTAAGAAGGCTAAGGAAGCTGCAAAGGCTCCACAACCTGCAAAGAAAAAGGCAACCAAGGCAGAAACAAAGGTAGAAGCACCAAAAAAGACAACAAAAAAGGCTAAGGCTGAAACTGTTGTAGAAGAGGTTGCTACAGGCGACGAAATCAAGTAATTGGTTTTGTCTGTTTACTAACTAAAAAATAAGGTGGTACCGGTTGGTATCACCTCTTTTTTTGCTGTAAAAATTGCATTAAAAAAATACGCTCGCCCACCATTGTACAATATATAGTAGGCAAGCGTAACAATTAGTTGCACTTACTTAAGCCTGCTGTAGCCCTTGCCAAACTGAACGCATTTGCTTATCCTTGAGACGGTTGCCGAGGACAAGCCTGTATCCTCGATTACCTGTACGTAGGTTTTGCCATCCAAAAGCATCTTGGCAGCATGAAGCCGCTGCGCCATTGATTGCAGCTCCGTTTCGGTACACAAATCCTCCAAAAAGCGTTTGCACTCCAAAGGAGTCTGCATCGAACACAAGGTTTCGTACAAAGTAACAAGACGTTCCTTTTTGTTTTTGTTTTGCATAGTGCCACCCTCCTCTATCTTGGGTTAGCATGGCTTACAAATATGAAGTTCCAAGCTAAATAATATTTTTTAATTATATCTCAAATTTTGATTTTGTCAATACTTTTTTGAAAAATGATTGAAAAAATTTTGTAAAATGTTTACTTTTGCTGTGTTTTTTGAGGCAAAATGATTACTTTTTGACACAAATCGACAATTTTCTACACGGCGTGGGGACGTCAAAAAAAGGCAAGCCGAGGCACGGCTTGCCTTTTAGATTGCTTGTAACAAATTGCAAAAGCTACTTTTTGCGCTTTCCACCCGACGTGGTGTTGAATATTTTGCTCATTTCCTCAAAGAAGCTTGCACTGTCCTTAAACTCACGGTAGACGGCTGCAAAACGTATGTAGGCAACCTCGTCCAGCTCCTTTAGCTCCTTCATTACCAGGTCGCCGATTACGTTGGAGTCAATTTCCTGCTCCAACGAGTTGTACAGCTGCTTTTCGATGTTGTCAACGATTTTGTCAATTTGCGCCATGGATATTGGACGCTTGTAGCAGGAACGGATTATGCCGCTTTTGACCTTGTTTTTGTCGTAGGTTTGGCGTGTGCCGTCACGCTTGACAACCAAAAAGGGCAACACCTCGATGGTTTCAAAGGTTGTAAAACGGCGTCCACAGGACATGCACTCACGGCGTCGGCGAATACTTTTGCCATCATCGGTTGGACGTGAATCTACTACTTTGCTGTCTTCGCAGCCACAAAACATACATTTCATTGGTAAATTTCCTTTTGGTTTTTGTATAGTATACCAAATGTTGTGGGGTTTGTCAAATTTTAGCCACAATTTGTACAAAATGTTGATTAGTCGTCCAGATTGATTACAAGCCTTTCCTCCTTGTCGATTTGCTTGCCCTCCTTGCGCCTTTGTCGTTTGTCGTGGGCAAGCAGGCAAACGATGTAGGTGATGCAGGATGCCACACCACCTCCACACAACACAATAAGCCACAGGTAATCGTCGTACATTGCAACAGGCCTCCTTGATTTGTCACCTACACCTTAGCACCAATTTGCTACGCTGTGCTGACGCATTTAGGCATAATTTGCAACAATTTGCAAAAACTACCACCATCAAGGAGGTGCATATGAAAAAACTTACCATTGCAGTGACCTTACTTGCAATTGCCCTGCTGCTTTGCTGCAGCGTTGTGGCATTTGCAGCAGATTCCGAGCAAATCATCTCAAAAATTGTTGCTTTAGAGGGTGTGGAGGATGCCAAGGTTGCAATTTGCAACAACACTTGCTTTGTGGCAATCAAGCCACGTGGCATTGTAAGCAAAAGTCAAGCCATGCAGCTTAGACAACGTGTTGTGGAGGCAGTCCAACAGGAGGACGCCAGCCTGCAGGTTGCAGTAAGCTTCAGCGTCAAGCTGTTTTGCCAAATAGAAAGGCTGGAAAAGCTGCCCGAGGCTGAGCGTCAAGTCGAAATTGACAAGCTGATGGACAGGCTTTCCAAAATACCTATGCCACTAAATTGCAAATAGGCAACAAAAAAACGGTCACACGACCGTTTTTTTTGTTGTTAAAATTGTTTACTTTTCAAATTTTGTCCTATTGCACTTCTACTTGCTGCTGCGCTTTTTGCTCAGCTGTGTTGCGCTTGCAAGATAGGGAATTACCAGCCACAAGCACACAGTTGGCACAAATTGGATGGTTGTTAGCCATCTGACAACGTCCAAAAATATTGTTTTTGCTGCGTTTGCGCCTAAATAGTACTGCTCAAACAAAATTTTTATCAAATCGGGCGTTTGCAAAAACATGTAGATTAACAACGAAAAGCCAAGTACAAGCGTGCTTAGATTGATTGCAATTGACAGGCGACGCTGTCTTACGCCTGCTATGCCCATAAACAAATATGATAGGCTTTGCACCATAAGCAAGTATCCGATTGCCATGCTAAAGCGTTGGGCAATTAGTCTCATATCTTCCGTTTTGTCAGCAATGTTTTGCAAAAACAAATTGTACAAGGCGTCGGGCAGGTCGGTGTTGAAGTAGATAATGACAAACACAAACTGCACTGCTGATGCAGCAATCAATGCAATCGATATGGCTTTTAAAAAATTGTTTTTTAGCATAGCTTTCATAAAGAATTCCCCCACTTGCTACATAGACAGCAAGCAACATTGACACCATGATTTCTTACATTGTTCTACACAGCTTGCGCTTTGTCAATAGAGGCTTTGCCTATCTAACAAATTTGTCTACTCGCAAGCTGCCACTTGCCTTTGGTGTTGACTAAGTTGCAAACAATATCATTTTACCACTTTTGGTAAAATTGTTGCGTTAAATTGTTGATTTATTTACAAAATATGCTAAAATAGTAGTATAAACAAGGAGGAATTGTAAAAAATGAGCAAATTGTGCGACAATATTAATTCCATCAAAAAGCAAAAGGGCTTGACGCTTGCTGCGTTGAGTCAGGCAAGCGGTGTACCACTTGGCACGCTAAACAAAATTTGCAGTGGCGCAATCAAAAGCATCAATGCCAACCATCTTGCCGTGCTTGCAGATGCATTGGGCGTAAGTGTGCAGCAGCTGCTGGACGGCAACCCTTGTGCTGCAACAAGTCACTTTGGCTTTGTGCGTGTTTCTGCGCAAAGCGTAACCACCCGTGTGGGAGACGTAAAGGCAAACGCCGACTGCATTGCATCTAAGCTGCATCAGCTGTCAAAGCGTGGCGTAAAAATTGCTCTGTTTAGCGAATTGTCGTTGTGCGGCGCAACTGCAGGCGATTTGCTTGCTTCTTCTACTCTTTTGAGTGCAACGCAGACTGCTTTGGGTAACCTCTTGAAGCAAACTGCCCATCTTGACGTCACGTTTGTGGTGGGCGCACCCGTTGTGCACGAGCGCAAGGTGTTTGACGCTGCGTTGGTGTGTCGTATGGGCAAGATGCTGGGCGTTGTCCCCAAAACAGCCCTGTGCAGCAAGCAGCTGCGCTGGTTTGAGCAAGACTACACCTGTGCTACCACCACCGTTTGCAATCAACAAGTGCCTTTTGGCAAGCTTGTTTTTCAAAATAGCGACGGATTTAGATTTGCCTGTGCGTTCGAAAGCGAAATCCCCCAATTGTACAAGCACAAGGGCAACGTGGACGCTTTGTTTGTGTTGGGTGCAAGTGCTTGCCTTGTAGGCGGGACGGAGACCGTCACCGTTGCTTTGCAGGCGTTGTCGCAGCAGGTGGGTGCCGTAATATACTGCAATGCTCACTTTACCGAATCCACATCGTACAACGTATACTCAGCCCATGCGCTGATTGCCGAAAGAGGCAAGGTACTGGCACAAAACGACGAGTTTGGTCAAAATGACTGCATATGCGAAATTGACGTCAATTTGCCAGCCAACCCCACAGCCTTTGACGACGCCGTGCAGTTTGCACAAGATTTGTCCACCACCAGCCTTGTGCGCAAATTCAATCCTACCCCCTTTGTGCCACAAAAGGCAAAGGAAAGGTCCGTCCGTTGCGAGCAAATACTTACCATGCAAAGCCACGCCCTTGCAAAAAGGCTGCAGCATACGGGCAGCAAAAAGGCCGTGATTGGCGTGTCGGGCGGGCTGGACAGCAGCCTTGCCTTGCTTGTTGCCAAGCGTGCATTTGAGCTGCTTGGCAAGGACGTTGCCGACATTGTTGCCGTAACCATGCCCTGCTTTGGCACTACCGAGCGCACGCTCAACAACAGCATTGCCTTGGCACGCATTGTGGGGGCAACCATCAAAAAGGTGGATATTTGTGCAAGCGTAACACAGCACCTAAAGGACATTGGCCACGACTTTGAGCCCAACGTCACGCTGGAAAACGCCCAAGCACGTGAGCGCACCCAGGTGCTGATGGACATGGCAAATCAGCTGGAAGGCATTGTCGTTGGCACGGGCGACCTAAGCGAAATTGCGCTGGGCTGGAGCACCTTCAACGGCGACCATATTTCGATGTACAACCCCAACTGCGACGTGCCAAAGACGCTTATTCCACACTTGATTGCCCACGAAAGCAAAAAAATGTCTGCACAGGACAGGCAGGTGGTAGAAAGCATAATCGACACCCCAATCAGCCCCGAGCTGCTGCCAACCAAAAAGGGCGAGATTGTGCAAAAAACCGAGGACCTTGTGGGGCCATACGTGCTACACGACTTCTTTTTGCATTGCTTTGCCAAGGGCTACGACGTGCAAAAGACGCTGTTTGTTGCATGCCAAACCTTTACCCAGTTTGACAAAAGCGCAATCCATGCCAACCTTACAACCTTTGTAAAAAGATTTTTTACACAGCAATTTAAGCGTAATTGCGCTGCTGACGGGGTGCAAATTGGCAGCGTCAGCCTTAGCTACGGCAATTGGCAAATGCCCAGCGATGCAGTAGGCACAGCATTTTTGGATCAGCTAAACTAATTTGGCAAAATTTAAGGACGACCTTTGGTCGTCCTTTTTTTGTTGCTTGTTAGTTGGGCAAATTGTCCACGTACTCCTTCATGTAGTCGTAGTAGGTGCCAAAGTGGTACTCAAGCGACACGTCGCTGCTAAACAGCTGCTGCGCTTCAACACGGCTTAGAGTGTCGAAAAACGGCCTTGCAAGAGCAACCTTTTCCTCACTTTTAAGCTTTTCTACGCCCGAAACGCCCACCGTTGCAAGCAGGTTGATTGCCTGCAATGCTCGGCTTTGCTCGGCTGCAGTTACGGTTGCGTACGCCTTTTCGATTTTGACCTTGTAATCCGTCTCTTGCTTGTCAACGCTGTTGTTGTACTTTGTTACGCTGTCGCTTCGCTTTTGCTCGTCAAGCTGCAGGTCAAACATTTTTTGGGCTGTTTTTGCCTCCTGCTGACCTTGTAGATGCTGCGTTGCGTCTTGCAGTAGCTGCTGTAACAGTTGCAACTGGTAGTTTAGCTTGCTTACCGCCTGCTGATGGGCTTGCGTGACGGAATTTACCTGCTGATTGTACTCATCCTCAAGTCGTTGAAGCTCCTTCAAATATATGGTTGATGCCACCAGACAGTTGCTTAGTGCCTTTTGTGTAAGGTTAAGCTTTTTTTGCTTGTATTTTTGCAAAAGAGTTTGGCACTTTGTGTCAAAATCTGTCGAGGCTTGTTGCAATTTGGCGTTTTTGTCGCTTTGCTTGGCAAGATTGCTTTGGGTGACCTGTGCAATTTTGTGCTGATAGTAGCCGTGATAG
>JAFVXX010000006.1 GCA_017500905.1 Clostridia bacterium | reverse complement strand
TTGTATTCGGATATAACCGCTTTACTGCTTGTGCCAAAAGGTGCGCTGCGCTGTGACGCAAAACTTCAAGCCCCTCTGCATCCTTTGCTGTAAAGATCTTAAAATCTACGTCGGTAGTAATTAGGTTTGCAATGTCTCTGTTTTCGCCGTTGATTTGGCAACAAACTGCATTGCGTGCAAGTCCACCACTAATGCTTTCGGCAACTTGCAATGCTGTTACTGGTTGGTCAAATGTTTTGATACTGCCATCGGGCAATTTTACGTTGATAGCCATGTTTGTCTCCTGTTAATAAAAAAATCCTTATGACTAAAAAGCCATAAGGACGAATTGTCAATCCGTGGTTCCACCTTAATTGATAGGCAATGCCTACCCACTCTTTGTTGCGCCCTGTCGTGTGCGCTTACGCATCTAAAAAAGTGGTACTTACTTTTTGCTGGTTTGCAACCTTCTCACCGCCGTTGCTCGCTGTTAAACTGCACTAAAAGAAGCGTGTCTTTTTATTATAGACGTATTATAGACAATATTTTAATACTATTTAATCAAACTGTCAACTGTTTTCTACCAATTTGACGTCAAACAAATACGTAATGAGATCGACAAAAGCAGCATCCAACTGCTTGCTGTTACAGTACAATTTTATCCCTTTGGGCTTTGCGCATATTGCATTGATTGCAATGGTCTCTTCAAGGGTGGCGGGACGCACAAGCTTGATTGAAGGAACAATCTTTCCTTTGTCGTCAAACAGCCCTGCGTTGTTACCGTCGACCACCACCGACAAATTGCCGTCTGTATTTGGCAAAAAATCCATCAGATAGCACAAAAACTCCTTGATTAGAGCATCGTCAGCAAGTAGCGCATTGTTGTTTTTGACAACTTCTACCAGCTCATCCCACTTTTGCTTAAGCTTTTTCATCCTGAAGTTGTAGTAGCCGTCGATACAAACTTCACCCGAAATATCAAGCGTTTTTTTAATTAGGTATCTGTCGTATTTGGCATCAAATATACACATAGTGTTTATTAGAGTGTCCACAAGTAGACCGGAATGCGACACTGCCAAGGCATTGCGTATATACTTGTTTTTGTAGCCCAAGGTCAACGCATTTAGCAAGCACTCCTCTGATTGGCTTTTGATGGCTGCTGCATACAATTTGTTACACGCAATAGCAAACCGACTGCGCCTGCTTTCCTGCAAATATTTACATACGCCTCCTATCTTAGCCACGCATGCAGACAACTCGTCATACATATATCTAAGCAACTGCTCATTGCACTTTTCTACACTAAAAGCAACCTCGTACATACAATCTCCTACACCTGTTTGTTGTAGTGTATGCAAAAATTGTACTTTTTATTTAGTGGCAACAAAACAACTACTTTTGTGACATTTTTTGGCAAGAAAAAGGCGACCCGGAGTCTATCCAAGTCGCCAGTTGGTTGCATTATTTCGTTGCTTTTTCGATGTATTCAACGATTGCACCAACGGTAAGTAGGTTGGCTGCGTCTTCGTCTTCTACTTGAATGTTGAAGTTGTCTTCAAGCGTCATAAGCATTTCGACAACGTCCAAGGAATCTGCGTGCAAATCTGCAACAATGTTGGACTCCAATGTGATTTTTTCCGGTGCAACGTTGAGCTGCTCAGAAAGCAATTGTTGTACTTTTTCAAAGACCATTTTTTCAGTCCTCCTTATTTGATACTACAATTATATTACACTTTTGTTTAATTTGCAATAGTTTTGACAAATTTTTTTCTATTTACATACTATACAACATGAATTGCAACAACAAATACAGCCACAAACAGTTTGTAAACAACCAAACTTACCTAAATACAATATGCAATCAAGAGCACAAGAAGCCTTGCAACAAGCCACAAAATCATTGCGCTGACGAATATTGCGAGTGGACTGTACAGGGCAAAAATTGTCGTGTTTGCGTACGCTCTGACAAACGTGGAAGTACCATAAGCTTTGACTTGCATTGTAAAAAACAAAATCCGTAGGTATACCTACGGATTTTTGCTGCCTACAAATCGTCGGCATCTTGAATTGGCTTGGCAAATTTGCCGTAGCCTACAGGGTTGCCGGTGTAACTCCCGTCAGGGTCCGAGTTGCTTTCTTGAGAGCTACTCTTTTTACACGTCTTACCACTCTTTTTAGAGTTGGAGCAACCGTTGCTTTTGGTGTTTGATTTTGTGCTGTTTGTTGTTTTGTTAGATTTCATTTTTAGCACCTCCTATACCACTATTTTGTACCAAAATAAAAAGAAACTTACATCAAATTTGTAAGTTTCTTAATAAATTAGAACAAAATGTTGCCTACGTTGCGAGGAAATGGCACTACGTCACGAATGTTAGATACGCCTGTCAAATACATGACAAGACGCTCAAAGCCCAAACCAAAGCCTGCGTGTTGTGCGCTACCGTATCTACGCAAATCAAGATACCACCAGTAGTCCGCCTCGTTTAGACCGCATTCCTTCATGCGTTGAAGCAAAACATCAAGGTTATCTTCCCTTTGTGAACCACCAATCAATTCGCCTACGCCCGGGACAAGCATATCCATTGCAGCAACCGTCTTGCCGTCCTCGTTGAGCTTCATGTAGAAGGATTTGATTTCCTTTGGATAGTCGGTTACAAACACAGGACCCTTGCAAACAACCTCGGTAAGATATCTTTCGTGCTCGGTTTGCAAATCACAGCCCCAGCTTACAGGATATTCAAAGTTTGCATTGTTTGGAGCAAGCACCTCAATAGCCTTGGTGTAACTCATGCGTTGGAAGGTTGCATCCTTTAGATTGTTTAGTCTTTCCAGCAAGCCCTTGGAAACAAAGCTGTCAAAGAAATTTAGCTCTTGCGCGCAGGTTGTCAACACGTGATTGATTACAAACTTGATCATATCTTCGGCAAGCTGCATGTCGTCTGCAAGATCGGCAAAAGCAATTTCGGGCTCGATCATCCAAAACTCTGCAGCGTGACGTTGCGTGTTGGATTTTTCGGCACGGAAGGTTGGGCCAAAGGTGTAGATGTTGCCAAACGCCATTGCATAGGTTTCGCCGTTAAGCTGACCGGATACGGTTAGGCTGGCCGGCTTACCAAAGAAATCCTTGGTGTAATCAACTTCGCCTTGCTCGTTTTTGGGTGCGTTTGCAAGGTCCAAGGTAGTAACCTTAAACATTTCGCCTACACCCTCGCAGTCGCTGGACGTAATCAATGGGGTATGAACGTACACAAAGCCCCTTTCGTTGAAAAACTTGTGCAAGGCAAAAGCTGCCTCCGAACGAACACGCATTGTTGCATTGAACAAATTGGTACGTGGGCGCAAGTGTGCAATTTCACGCAAAAACTCTACGCTGTGGCGCTTTTTTTGCAATGGGTAGTCGGGCGTCGACTTGCCTTCTACTACAATTTTGGTGGCTTTGATTTCAAATGGTTGCTTGTTTTGTGGAGTCAACACCAAAGTACCGGTAACGACAAGTGCGCTGCCAACGTTGAGTCTTGCAATTTCGTCAAAGTTGTCAATTTGAAATTGCTCAAACACTACTTGCACTCCGGAAAAACAGCTTCCGTCGT
>JAFVXX010000064.1 GCA_017500905.1 Clostridia bacterium | reverse complement strand
GGTGCAAACAAAAGCTTTGGTATCGAGGTTGCACGCCTTGCAGGTGTGCCACAAGCCGTTTGTTCTCGTGCTAAGGAAATAGTCAAGCTTTTGGAAAACAGCGATGTATCCTATCAAATTGACGCTGTCGAAACAACAACAATCAAGCAAAAGGTTTCTGCTGTGGGCAACGAGGTTATATCCATGCTAAAGGATATTGACATCAATCGTTGCTCACCCATCGAGGCCTTTGATATTTTGGTAAACCTAATCAACAAGGTAAAGTAATATGGGACAAATCAAAGTACTTACAAGTGACGTATACAACAAAATTGCAGCAGGTGAGGTTGTCGAAAGGCCGGCATCAGTTGTAAAGGAGCTTGTCGAAAACAGCATAGATGCGGGCGCATCTTCCATCGAAATTTCCATCAAAAGTGGTGGATTTGTCAGCATCGAGGTTGTAGACAATGGCAGTGGTATCGACGAGGACGACGTTGCCGTTGCCTTTTTGAAGCACGCCACAAGCAAGCTTTCTACTGCAGATGACCTCGAGTCCATTTCCTCATTAGGCTTCAGGGGCGAGGCATTGGCAAGCATTGCAGCGGTATCCAAGCTTCAGCTTACCACCAAAACACCCTTTGCCGAAACAGCCGTGCAAGTGCACGTCAAAGAGGGGCAAATTGTAGAGCAAACCTACACGTCTGCCAACGTCGGCACCAAAATTGTTGTAAGCGATTTGTTTTACAACACTCCTGCACGCAAAAAGTTTCTCAAAACGCCCACAAGAGAGGCGGCTGAGGTTACGCAATACGTACAAAAGCTAATCTTGACAACGCCCTTTACCGAAGTCAAGTACGTAGTGGACGGCAAGGTTATGTACAACTTCAAGGGCACGGGGCTTGAGGAGGCAATTTACGTTGTTTACGGCAAGGATTGCCTGTCAAAATGCATTCCAATCAGCTCAAAGTACCAAAACGTTGTTGTCAACGGCTACGTTGGCACGCCCGAATACACCAAGCCAAACAGCACCTATCAGGTGCTTTCGGTAAATGGCCGTGTAGTAAAGGATATTACAATTCAGACAGCCGTAAGACAGGCCTTTGCTCCCTATCTTATGACTCGTGCGTATCCGTTTTTTGTGTTGCATTTGACTGTGCCTGCCGACGAGGTGGGCGTCAACGTGCATCCAACCAAGCAAGAGGTACGCTTTTTGGACGTCAAAAAGATTTTTGTAGGCGTCAATTTGCCCATCAAGCAGGCTCTTTCTACCTACACCGAAAATCGTGCTCAACAAATTTTGTCGCCATCGCAGGATTTTTCCGTGCTAAACGCAACGCCTATTCCTGCCAAAAAAACAACCTTGCCCGACCTTTACGAAGAGTATTTGCAACCAACCGCACCTGCCAATTTAGAAAAGGTCGAAACGCAGTTTGACAGCGTCATAATCAAAAACAGACAACACCAATTTGAGGAGTATTGTGGCGACTTGACCAAGTTTTTTGACGACAACCTCAAGGGTAAGCAGCCGCAGCCTCAAAATACAAATTTAGAAAGTGCACAGCTTGCAACAAAGCTAAACGCCGACGCCACCTTCAATATATTTGATTTGATGGCGCAGGAAAGCTTTTTGCCACCTGCAGAGGACGAGTTTGACTTCTCCAACGTCAAAATACTGGGCGTTTTGTTTGATACCTATATGCTCATAGAAATTGGAGAAAAGGCAATATATATCGACCAGCACGCAGCGCACGAAAGACTGCTTTTTGACAAATTTATGCAATCAGCCGACAAGTTGTTTATGCAACCCTTGATGTTTCCGTATGTGTTTACCGTCAAGGACGACGAGGCAGCCTTTATCGAGGACAATCTTGACGAAATTGCCAAAGCCGGCATTTTGATGCAACCATTTGGCAACAACACGTTTAGAGTAGTTGAGGTTGCATCCATGTTTACAAACATCAAAATGGACAAGTTTGTAAGCTACGTATTGGGCTATATGGACCAATACAAGGTGGACAGCCAACGTCTTACCATAGACAAAATTGCACAAAAGGCGTGCAAGGCAGCCATCAAGGCGGGCGACAAGCTGGATTCCAAGCAGCTGGAAAGCTTGATAAAGCAAATTTACAAAAACAACGCATTGCAATGTCCTCACGGACGCCCAATTTGCGTCGCGGTTACAAAGGCGCATCTTGAAAAGATGTTTAAGAGGACGGTGTAATGAAGCCAATTTTAGGAATACTTGGTGCTACAGGCGTTGGTAAAAGCGCTGTAGCCGTCCAAATTGCTTTGACGTTGGGTTGCCCGTACGTGATTTCGGCTGATTCTATGCAAATTTACAAGGGCATGGACGTGGGCACTGCCAAGGTTACAGCAGACGAAATGCAAGGCATTGAGCATCATCTAATTGACGTGGTCAATCCCGACCAACCCTTTTCAGCGTTTGACTTTGCGCAGCAAGCAGGCAAGATTATTGCCGACAATCCAAGCAACGTCAACGTGATTGTTGGTGGCACAGGGCTGTATTTTGACAGCCTGTTGCACGGATTGGATTTTTCCTCCAATGATCAAACCGCAAAGATTCGCCAAGATATGCAAAATTTGCTTGCCGAAAGTGGTGCAGATGCTGTTTTGGACGTACTAAAAGGGCTTGACGAAGATGTTTATGACCAAATTGACAAAAACAACGTCAAGCGTGTAATTAGGGCGATTGAAATTTTGTCTACAGGAGGCAAAATTTCCGGCAAGACAAGCCAACGAAAGGATTTGTATCCCCACGTTTTGTTTGTTTTGCATCGCACACGAGAGCAAACCTATCAAAAAATAAACGAAAGGGTGGACAAAATGGTGCAAAACGGCTTGCTTCAGGAGGTTGCTGCCCTTTACAGCAAGTACAAGGATGACCAGCTACAAAGCTTCAAAGCTATTGGCTACAAGGAGGTAATAGACCATCTAAATGGCAAAATCACCTTTGAAGAAGCAGTGGAGCAAATCAAGGTAAACACTCGTCACTACGCAAAGCGTCAAAGCACCTATTTCAAGCGTATGCAAAACACAATTTGGGTAGACGTTGAAGGAAAAAGCATCCAAGAGGTTGTGACTGAAGTGCTTCAGCTTTACAATCAATTTTGTTCAAATTTGGCAAATTGATGGCAAAAACAGCAAAATATATATCAAAATAATAAATTTATAACATACTATTACAGGCATAAT
>JAFVXX010000063.1 GCA_017500905.1 Clostridia bacterium | reverse complement strand
CGCAAGGCGTAATGGATGACAAGCTTCAAGCCTACGACATCAAGGCATACATGCAGCATCGCAAGCAAAACACGTCAACAGCCAAGGCGATTTTCAAGGCAATGGCAACAGGTCAACCTTACGACCAAGCGTTGACAAATCACGATCAAGCAATGGCTCAGCTATATGCTAAGCGCAGTCAACAGGTACAAAGGTTGCACACGGCAAAGCAAGCATTTTTGGCAAAGCACACAACGCAAGATGCTCAACCTTACGAAAGCCAAAAGGCTCAACTTGAGGACAAGTACCAAGCGTTGATTCAACGACTAAATGTAAAGTACAGCGCAGAGCAACTCAAGGCTCAAGCAAAGCTTCAAGCAAAGGTTGACAAGTATCAAGCCCAAGTTGCCGAGCTAAAGGGCAAAATTCGCCAAATTCCTATGCAAGAAGACGTCCTTTTGGACGTACGTAACCTAAAAATGTACTTTGGTGGTCTAAAAGCAGTAGATGACTTAACCTTTACTGTCAAAAAAGGCGAAATCTTTGGTCTAATTGGTCCAAACGGCGCAGGCAAAACAACCGTATTTAATTGCATCACCCGTTTTTACGATGCAACTGCAGGCGAAATCTATTTTGAAAACAAGTACGGCGAAGTAGTGGATATGCGCAACTACAAGGTGCACGACGTAATTTTGCAGGGCATAGCACGCACCTTCCAAAACATCGAGCTTGTCAAAGAGGTTTCGGTAATCGAAAATCTACTTGTTGCATCAACACGCAATTACCACACGTCCATTTTAGGTCAAGCACTTGCCTTTCCTTCACTAAAAAGGGAGGAAGCGCAATTGCGCAACAAAGCAATGGAAATCTTGCGCTTTATGGGCATCGAAAACTACGCAAATTGGCTTGCATTTGGCTTGCCGTACGGAATTTTGAAAAAGGTGGAAATTGCCCGTGCATTGATGGCTGACGCAAAGCTTATCATCATGGACGAGCCTGCCGCAGGCCTAAACGACACCGAAACGGCCGAGCTTACCAAAATTATTCGTAGCATACGTGACAGGTTTGGCGTAACAATCTTGCTTGTCGAGCATGACATGGGCTTGGTAATGAGCGTTTGCGACACCGTTTGTGCAATTTCATTTGGCAAAATGCTGGCAATTGGCACAACCGAGCAAATCCAAAGCAACAAGGCCGTTCAAGAGGCATATCTTGGCACGGACGAGGAGGTGTAGCATGCAACTTTTGACAGTACGCAATCTCAAGCTTAATTACGGTCCGATCAATGCGCTCAAAGGCATCGACCTTGACATCGAGGAGGGGCAAATTGTTGCAATCCTTGGTGCAAACGGCGCAGGCAAAACGTCAACTCTCAAGGTAATTTCCGGCTTGCTTAAGCCCAGCGACGGCGAAATTGTCTTCAATGGCAAAAGCATTGCAGGTAAGCCCGTGCATAAAATTGCAAAGCAAGGCATAATGCAATCTCCCGAGGGACGTCACGTGCTGATTGGCCTCACCGTAGAGGAAAATCTTCGTGTCGGCGCCTTCAACATCAAAAACAAGGCTCAACTTAAGCAAAACTTCGAGCGTGTATATCAGCTTTTCCCACGCTTGAAGGAGCGTGCAAAGCAACAATCCTCCACCTTGTCGGGTGGTGAGCAACAAATGCTTGCAATCGGTCGTGCGCTTATGGGAAGCCCAAAATTGCTAATTTTAGACGAGCCGTCACTTGGCTTGGCCCCATTGCTAATCAAAGATATTTTTGCAACCTTGCAAAAAATCAAGCAAGAGGGCACAACAATCTTGATTGTCGAGCAAAACGCTTTAGCAACACTCAAAATTGCCGATTACGCCTACGTATTGGAGCTTGGCAAAATCAGCATGCACGGCAAGGCGCAAGACCTTGTCAATGACAAACGTTTGATATCCGCCTACTTGGGTGGTTAACAAATTTTTAAGCAATTGCATCATTTTTGTGAGAAATGACGCGTGTAATAACAAATACTAATAAGGAGATCACTATGAAAAACACAATCAAAGTATTGGCTTTTGCAATGGTACTAGTACTAATGGCAACAGCATTGGTAGCATGTGGTGGTGCAAAGCTTAGCACCGAAGAATACACAGGCGAAGTTATCTACGTAGGTAACACAGCTGCTATCACTGGCGCATACGCAACAATTGGCGTACCATTTAACTATGGTATCCAAGCTGCATTTGCAGCATACAACGCAAAAGGCGGATTCAACGGCAAAACAGTCGCCCTCAAGCACTATGACGATGCTGGCGACGGCGCACAATCTGCTATTTTGATGGAAAAACTTATCCATGAAGACAACATCTTTGCAGTAGTAGGTAACTACGGTTCTTACGCTGTATCCTCCAACCTTCAAATCCTAAAGGATGCTGCAGTCCCAATGGTATACGCAGCAGCAGGTAACAACGAATTGTTCAACGACAAAGCAGAAAAAGACGGCGACAGAGCAATTTTCCCTGTACAACCTCTAAACCAAACAGAAGGTCAAGTATTGGCACTTCGTGCATTTGCTCCGGCTGACAAGGGTGGCTTGGCAGGCACAAAAGTTGGCGTAATTGGCAACTCCGAAGAAGCAAGCGTAGCAATGGTAAACGGTATCAAGGCCGAAGCAGATCAATCCGGTCTTACAGGTATCAACTACCAAACAGTAACAACCGACGACTACTCTGCAGCTGCAGCAGCATTGCAAGCAGCAGGTTGTGACGTTGTAATCGTTACAGTTGTAGGCACACCATTCATCACAGCTTTGACAGCATTGGCAAACGTAAACTACACAGGCAAGGTACTTACATCCTACAACAACTCTTCTGCAGCAGTATTCAACGATGCTACAACAACAATCATGACCGAAGCAGCACAAGCAATCTTTGCAAAGATGACAATCTACGCACAAGGTTGGTTGGATATCAACTCTGCAACATACGTTTACAAAGATGAAGCATCCGTTTTGTGGCAAACATACAACGCACTTGGATTGACAGCTGCCGGTTACGTACCTGGTTTCACCGAAGAGTACTGGACAGTTGCAAACAACATCTTCAACTACGTTGCAACAGTTGATGCTACACAAGCATTTACAATGAGCTTCAACTCTTACGCACTTGCCGGTTACATTGCAGGCGACATGTTCTGCCAAGTACTTGCAAAGATGCAAGCAAGCCAAACAACACTTACCAGAGCAAACTTTGTGCAAACTCTCGAAACTGGCGAATTCCACGTAGCAATGGCTGATTCCATTTCATTCCAAAATGGTTTGCGTGCCGGTGTTGATGCATTCTCTTTGACACAATTCTACGATTCGTTTGCATACGGAACAACCACATACCACTCTGCAGCAAGCGCAACAATGTATTCCTTGACGTCTATTGCAGAATACAGACAACTTCTTGCAAAATAATTTTTACCCATCCTACCACCTGATGCGCATCAGGTGGCAGGACTTGGGCTGATTTTCTCACACTGGATGCTTGTTTAAGTACTTAAACAATGCCGTTGCGTAACTAATTTTACGCAACGGCATCCATATCAAACAACCACGTAACAAACACAACCAACAACAAAATCATTATATAGTAAACAATCGCAAATTTGCGACTAATATAAAACAAGGAGAACAACTATGGGAAAATACGTAAGTATTACCGAAGCATTGTCAGTAGTCAAAAGTGGTGACTACATCGTAACAGGCCTTGGCGCTGCCGAAGGCAAGGAATTTTGCACTCATTTGCACGAAATTTCAGGCAACGTCAGCAACGTAATGGTATCCAACTGCTTGCCAATGGGCAACTATGAGTTTATGGTCAATCCTCAATACAAAGGTAGCTTTGTGTGCGAAAGCTGGTTTTACACCCCATCTCTGCGCAAGGCTCATGCAAACGGCAACATAGCATTTATCCCAAATCATTTGCACCTTGCAGCAACAAAACGCTTGCATTATCGCAAGCCGGATATCTACGTAGGCATTGCGTCCACGCCGGACAAGCATGGCTACGTTTCGTTGTCTACGTCCAACACATACGAAAAGAAAATGATCGAAGCGGCAAAGGTTGTAATTTTGGAGGTCAACCCCAATGCTCCACGCACCTTTGGAGACGTTCAATTACACGTAGACGATGTTGACTATCTGGTTTCGGTTGATTACCCCATCCCCGAAATCGCTGATGTCGAGCCAAATGAAAAGGACCTTGTAATTGGTAAAATTATTGCAGGTATGATCAACGACGGCGATTGCATCCAGCTTGGTATTGGCGGTATCCCCAATGCTGTAGCTGCCAGCCTAATGGACAAAAAAGATCTTGGAGTTCACACCGAAATGCTAACGTCCGGTATGGTCAAGCTTGCCAAGGCAGGCGTAATAACAGGCAAATGCAAGCAAAAAAACAAAGGCAAAATGGTTGCTGCATTTGCCATGGGTACAAAAGAGCTGTACGACTTCATTGATGACAACCCTGCAGTAGAAATTTTGGACGGTGGCTACGTCAACGATCCATGGGTAATTGCTCAAAACGACAACCAAGTATCCATCAACACTTCGTTAGAGGTTGACATCACAGGCCAATGCTCCTCTGAAAGTCTTGGCTCCAGACAATTTTCCGGCACGGGTGGCCAATCTGATACGGCAGTTGGCGCACAAAAATCCAAAAACGGACGCTCCATCATTGCTTTGTATTCAACAGCAATGGTCAAAAACCCTGCAACAGGCGAAAGAGAAGAAGTTTCCAAGATTGTTTGTCAGCTTAAGCAAGGCTCGGCAGTGTCATTGTCACGCAACGACGTAGACTGGCTTGTAACCGAGTACGGTGCAGTAGATTTGCGTGGTACCAGCTTGATGGAAAGAGCCCACCTAATTATTTCGGTTGCTCATCCTAAGTTTAGAGATCAACTTACAGCCGAAGCAATAAAGCTTGGCATCATTGTAGAGTAACGAGGAAAGCTATGGCAGAGTTTTTGTTTAATGGCAAAAAGGTGTATTACGAAATTTACGGCAGTGGTGGCAAACCTATTGTAATTTTAAACGGCATCATGATGTCCACAGCCAGCTGGCAGCCCTTTGTTGAGCAATTTTCTAAAAACAATCAACTAATTTTGGTGGATTTTTTTGATCAAGGACAAAGCGAGCGTCTAAGCTTCGATTACAACCACGATTTGCAGGTGGATTTGTTGGACGAGCTTATTCAACGCTTGTGGTACACCGACGTAACGCTTATGGGCATATCATATGGAGGCGAAATTGCTCTTCAATACGCCCTAAAGCACCCAACACGAGTAAATAGGCTGATTTTAGCAAACACCTGTGCAAGGACATCCTCGTGGCTCAAAAAGATTGGCGACGGTTGGAATGCAGTAGCGGCAACAGGCGATGGACTTGCCTATTACTTGACTACAATTCCCATCATCTATTCCACCGAGTTTTTTCACAAAAAGGCCGACTGGATGCAATCTCGTGAGGAAATGCTCACCAAGTATTTTTCCCGTCCCGATGTTTTGCAGGCGCTTATTAGGCTGACAAACAGCTCGGTTGGCTACGACGTAACCGATCAATTGTACAACGTCAAATGCCCAACACTTATTATTTCCGGCTCGGAGGATGCCCTTGTGCCACCAACCGAGCAACAGCTTTTGCATCAATTAATTCCCAACAGCGTCTACGTAACCATCAACGGTAGTGGACATGCCAGCATGTATGAAAATCCATTGGCCTTTGCCTCGCTTGTTTTGGGCTTTACCAATGCGCAGGAAGTAACAATTTAGGAGAAACTATGAAACAAACAATTTCTATTGGCACCGAGCAGCTTGCATATATTGACAAAGGTCAAGGTGAAGTGGTGTTGCTTATTCATGGCAACATGTCTTCATCTGTGCACTATATGCCCCTTATCGACAAAATTTCATCCCAATTTCGTTGCATAGCACCCGATTTGCGTGGCTTTGGCGACAGCACGTACAACAACCGTTTTGATTCCTTAGAGGCTCTAACTGATGACGTAGCCATGCTTTTGCAGGCACTAAATATTCCATCGGCATACGTTGTAGGATGGTCTACGGGTGGGGGCATTGCTCTAAAAATGGCCGCAAAGTACCCTCAAATGGTCAAAAAGCTTTTCAGCATTGAGGGGGCAGGCTTCAAGGGCTACCCTGTCTACGTCAAGGAAAATTTCAAGTCTACAGGCAAGGCGTATGCCAACAAAGAGGCAATGGCAGCTGATCCAATGCAGGTTGCGCCAATGCT
>JAFVXX010000062.1 GCA_017500905.1 Clostridia bacterium | reverse complement strand
TCTGTTACCGTCAAGGACTTAATTACGCTTTCGGCCGTTACGTTGCTGAAGTCTGGCAACGTTACTTCACCAATGAATACGCCAAGCTTATCCAAAACCTTTTGTAGGTCGGCAAGGGCAACGTAGCCATTTAGGCCCTTGTAGGAAACGTATGCTTTGTTGTTTGCAATCTTTGCATAAAGTGTTTCGCCGTATAGCGTTGTTTTTGCTACAACTGTAAAGGTTGTCAGGTCTACGTTTAAGTCAACGTCCAAATCCAAAGCATTAACCTTTAGATTAAGCTCGTTGTTTTGGATGACGTCAAGCAGCGTTGCAACATCATTGTAGTTTGCCAAATCGTCATTGCTGATGGTTGGAACTTGGCAATCTTGCAAATCAACTTTGATGTTTGTGCCCTCGACATTTGCAGTTATGTCGCCTAAAGCGTAGCCATCTTGAGTAACGTCAATCGCCAAGCTGACGTCAAAGCCAAGTGCTTGTACGGCAATCAACAAGCCGCCATCTGTTTGTTGTGCTGTAAGCGAATTGACAACGTCAAGCAAAAGCTGCTCCGTGTCAATGCTTTCAAAAGCGCCTAAATTAGGCAAGGAGACTTGTTCGTCAAATGCAAAGGACAACTTGCTCAAAAGGTTTTCGACCTCATTTAGGGCAATCTTTGCCTTTAGACCAAGCACGTTTGCATAGATTGTATCTTTTGCCAGCTTAATTTGCATTGCGCCCAGTGAGCAATCGTTGATTGCCAGGTCAGCAACATAGGCATCAAGCTGTGTAGTCGTCAAATCAAAGTTGACAAATGCAGACAGGTCGCCAATTTGCACCTTACCTGCAAGATTGGTCTTGACCTCTTGCAGCAATGGCGTAATTGCATTGTGGCCATCGCCCTTTTCGGGCACAACAAGTGCGTCATCAG
This sequence comes from Clostridia bacterium, assembly GCA_017500905.1. GTDB lineage: Bacteria > Bacillota > Clostridia > Christensenellales > CAG-314 > RGIG5495. The sequence continues at coordinate 1,078 of JAFVXX010000062.1, read as the reverse complement.
GAGCAATTACAACCTGTACTTCTCCAATTGTTGCAGCAATTTGGGCAAGCTGCACGCTGTCGCCCTTGGTCAAGGTAAGCTTGACATCAATGGTTGTGTCGCCCAAGGTCAAAGGCAAGATTACAATTGCAGCCTCGTCGGTTTCTTGCAGGGTTGCACTGCTCATCAGCGACACAAGATCTAACGATTCCAAATCAAAGTCGCCCAAGCCCAAATCTACGTTTAGGTCAAACATTGATGCAAGGCTGTCTACAAAGGTTGAAACCTCCTCCACCGTTGTTTTTGCCTTAAACTTGCCTGCATTTAGGTAGAGCTGCGAGTCTTCGTAGCTAAGCAGCACGTCTGATATGCTCAGCTTTTTGTAGTTTAGCTGATTAAGCTTGACACGCAGCGATGTAGAAGAAAGGTCATCCATGTTTAGTGACACGGTTGCATCCAAATCGGCCGTAACGTTGTTGGCTGCCACCTTTGCATTTAGCTTAAGTGGCTTAGTGCCTGTGAGGTAATCCTCAAGACCTGCCATCAAGTAATCGGTTGCAGTCATCTCTTCGGGAGCAGGCTCGGTGATTTCGGCATCAACGTAGGAGTTGTAAAAATCCGAATCCGGCACAGCAACGCCCTTGTTGTAGTTGCCAAATCTTTCGACAACCGATTCGGTACAGGTTACGCCGCCGAGCATATCAACCTCGTACACGCTGTCGGTAACAACCTCGGTTACTTGCCAGTTTTTTGTCATGCGCACCGTGATGGCTGCTTTTTCAAAGGTTGGCAAGGATTTGTTGCCCGCCATTGTACGCATTTCAAGGCAAAGCTGCGTTGTGGATTTGACTGTATCCAAATTAAAGTAGAAAGAGTAAATTCCGTTGGATACTCCCAAAAACTCTGCAGACAAAATCGTTTCGTCAGTTAGAATGTAGCTTGTGATTGAGTTTGGAACATAGCCAAACTTTTGCAAAAAGGCTTCCTTAGAAACTCTGCTTGCCGTGCTTTCCCAAACAACGTCATCAACCGACGACACCTTGCTTGCATTGTGAATTATGTAGTTGTCGCCCTTTACAAAGGTTTTGACGCCAACACT
>JAFVXX010000061.1 GCA_017500905.1 Clostridia bacterium | reverse complement strand
GCTTGTGGGGCGGGAAACCGGCCCAGTTGCCTTCGGTGCAGTATGATTCACCGATGGTCAGGACCTTGGCATTGGAATTGCCGTCGATGATGAAGCTGGTCTCTCTCTGGAAGGGAACATTTTCGATGTACAAGTCCCTTGACGGAATGTAGCTTTCCGGCATATAGTAATCGTAGTACGACACAAAAAACTCTACTCGGTTTTGAGGGAAAAACTCTCTAAACTCGTTGCAAAGTTGCGCCGCAAGAGTTTTGTTGTGACACACAACCAATGCAGGACGATTGACGGTTGCAATTACGTTTGCCATGGTAAAGGTTTTGCCACTACCCGTAACCCCTCGCAAAACCTGCGTGCGAAGGCCATCGTTGAGGCCGTCAACGAGCTTTTTTATTGCCGTGGGCTGGTCGCCACACGGTTGGTATTTGGAGTGCAATACAAAATCCATGGTTGTTGCTTGTTTCCTTAGTTTACTTGTTGAAATTTAGATTGTAGATGCAATTTAGTCCAATCAAGGACAAATTGCGATCGACGTGGTCAAATATTGGCTCGACGCTGTTGACAATCTCCGAAAGGCCGCCCGTGGCAATTACCTTGCAATCTTGTAGACCTGCCTCCTGCTGAAGCCTGCCCACCAAGTACTTTACTTGGCCAACTGCGCCGTAGATTACGCCACTTTGGATTGCCTTGACGGTGGATTGTCCCACCACCTTTTGTGGAACGTCCAGCTCGACTTGGGGCAATTTGCCCGTGCAGCGAGCAAGGCTTTCGGTTGTGGATTTGAGCCCAAGCGTGATGCAGCCACCCAAAAACTCACGCTTTTCGTTGACTACGTTGTAGGTGGTTGCCGTGCCAAAATCTACCAGCACAAAGGGAACACCGTACTTGTGTATGCAGGCAACGCTGGTGATGATTCGGTCACTGCCCAGTTCCCTTGGAAAGTCGTACTTGACGGATAGTCCCGTCTTTACGCCCACACCCACCATCACGGGCTTGACGCCAAAGGTGTAGGTAATTACGTGGTTGAAGGTGTAATCCAGCTGAGGTAGCACCGACGAAATGATTGCGCCGTTGATGCTTTGCACGGCAATGTCGTTGTTGGCAAGCAGCTGAAGCAGCATGCTGCGATATTCGTCCGAGGTGCGCTTTGCATCGGTGCTCATCTTGAAGGACTTGACCATGACGTCGCCATCAAACAGACCTATTTTGATGTTGGTGTTTCCTATGTCTACTGCAAGTACCATTTGTGTTACTCCTTAGTCTTCCAATTGTTGCCCAAAACACCCAGCTTCAACCCTCTGCGCACGCCCAACACAATGGTTGGCACTGCCAAAAGCGAAATTAGGTACTCGGGGATGATGTTTGTAAACAAAACTGCGTAAATTACTGCAAACAAGCCGTCGTTTGCAAGTCCACTGGCATTTTTGTAGATTCCAAGTGCCGTAAGATACAGCAGGGTGTTTGCTACAAGTCCAAACAAAACGCCTATTGCCATCGAAAGCACCTGTCGTGCCTTGGCGTTGGACATTTTGGTGGTTACAAGCAACACCAGACGATAGACGGCAAAGGCTACGGTAGTTGCCACCACTCGTGGCAAAACCGAAATTAGTGGGTTGACGTTTGCCTCAAACATTGCAGACGGAAAAATAAACTCCTTGCAAAGCGATGCAATACCAAAAAATGCGCCTGCAAGCACACCACTACCCCAGCTGTTGTCCAAAAAGCAAAAGGTAAAGGTTGCAAGCAACACGCATGCCGCCATAGATACGGGCAGCGCAATGCTGATGGCCTTGTCCAACATCATAGCAACAAAAATTACAGCCAGCATCACTGCCCAACGAGTGATTTGTTTTGTTTTGTTATCTTTCATTTTTCCCTCCATATCGTCCACAAAGGGTACGACTGTATCAAAATGATTTGGTAAATTTTATTATAGCACAAAACTAAAGTATTTGTAAATACTTTAGGACAAAGTAACACATTTTTTAGTTTGTACATAATGTAAATTGAACGATTTAATCGTTACTTTGTTAGGAGGTAAAACATGTTTAACGGATTATTTAACAACGAGCAACACGGCTGCCACGAGCATGAGGGCTGTGGTTGCCTTGGTGGTTGCAACTGCACTTGGATTTTACTTATCATCCTGTTTTTGTGCTGTGGTGGCAAAATGGGCAAAATCAGCCTTACAATCAACCCCACTTGCCTAATCTTGATGATTGCGCTGCTTGTTTGCTGTGGCGGTCTGACGTTTGGCAAAGAGTGCAGATAGCAACCCGGTACTTACCAAAAAAAACGCTCCCATTTGGGAGCGTTTTTAATTGCTACCCAAACAACACCTTATCATGTTGAATAAATTGCACTATATTTTTAACAGGTATTGACAATCAACTAGAAATTTGCAATAATATATTAAACAACAAAAGAAAGGGGTTAGATATGATAGGCGAAAAATTTACTTTGTTGCAGTACTCTGTAGGTGGAATTTTAGGACTAATCGAAACAGGGCAATTTGTAATACCAGAAATTCAGCGTCCATTTGTGTGGAAACGCAGTCAAGTCCGCGACTTAATTGACTCTCTGTACAATGGCTATCCTACTGGTTACATAATCACATGGAAAAACCCAGACGTAAAAACAAAAGATGGGGGCACATCCAACGGCAAACACGTGTTAATTGACGGACAACAACGTGTTACTGCACTAATGGCAGCTATTGCTGGTAAAGAAGTACTTGACGAGGACTTTAATTTGGGCAGAATTAAAATTGCGTTCAATCCTTTAGCAACAGACAACACCAAACGTTTCGCAGTACAAGACGTATCGCATTTGAAAGACAAAAAATGGATACCAGACATCTCCCTTGTGTTTGATAGCAATTTTGACGCATTTGACTTTACCCTATCGTATTGCGAAGCAAACGAAGGGGTTAAGCCCAACGACTTAAACAAAATTATAAACAAGCTTAAGGGCATTGCAAATCGCCAAATTGGCGTTATCGAACTTGACCACACTCTTGAAATTGATGAGGTAACGGAAATTTTTATTCGTATCAATTCCAAAGGCACAGCACTAAGTCAATCCGACTTTGTTATGTCAAAAATGGCTGCAGATATTGAGCATGGTGGCAACACATTGCGTAAAACTGTTGACTACTTCTGCCACCTTGCATCAAAACCAGAGTTTTACACCCAAATGACAAGGGATAAAGAGTTTTCGCAATCCCAATATGCAAATAAAATTAACTGGTTGGCAAAAGACTTCGAAGACATATACGACCCAGATTACGGCGATATGCTTCGTGTATCATTTATGCACCAATTCCGTCGTGGAAAACTTGCCGATTTGGTCAGTTTGCTTTCTGGTAGAGATTTTGAAACAAAAGAGTTTAGAGATGACATTGTAATAAGCTCCTACGACAAACTAAGCAAAGGTATCCAAAATTTTATAAACGAATACAATTTTAAGCAATTTATAATGGCAATAAAGGGTGCAGGATTTATTTCCAACAAATTGCTTAACTCTAAAATGACTTTAGACTTTGCTTACAACCTTTACTTAATGTTGTTAGATGATCCTACTATCCCTAACGAACAAATAAAGCGATACGTGCAAAAATGGTTTGTTATGTCCACCCTTACTGCTCGCTATATAGGCTCACCCGAATCCGTTATGGATAGAGATATGCGTTCGATTGCAGAAAAAGGTTTTATTACCTTTTTAAACGAAGTAGAATCTTCTGCTCTGTCAGATACCTTCTGGGATGTAACACTTCCACAAAACCTTGAAAGCTCATCCATCAACACACCAGCATTTAATACCTTTGTTGCAGCTCAAATCAAATTGAATTGCAACTCGTTGTTTGAAGAAGGAATTAAAGTCTCCGATTTAATTTCTATTGCTGGTGACGTGCACCATATTTTCCCTCGTGCTTACTTAAAGGCAAATGGAATTGATAGCAAAACAAAGTACAACCAAGTTGCAAACTATATTTATCTTGACCCACAAGTAAACAAGGCAATTAGTGATCGTGCTCCATATGTATACTTTAGCGAAGTTAAAGAGCAATGCAAAACCAACAACATTACCCTTGGAAACATTTGTACAATTTCTTTGTTAGAAAACAACCTTGCAGAAAACTGCATACCTGCAAATGTAGATACTATGGACGTTTCGGCTTACGATAGTTTCCTTAGTCAACGCAGACAAATGATGGCAAAACTTATTGAAAAATACTACAAAGGTTTGTAAATTTCTTTTACTAATAAAAAAACACCCCGTCAAAAACGGGGTGTTTTTTTAAGTCATACTACCTATCTATTTCAATTGGTAGGAGGTGATGTCTTCCTCCTTGTTGGCAAAGCCCTTGCCGATTACTTCCTTTACTTGCTCGACGTAAGCAAAAGCATTGGAGTCAACGTCCTTTACGATACGCTTTGCTTTGGACAGCTGACGCTTGTCGATGACGCTTACAACCAAATACTTGTCTTGGTTGGAGTAGCCACCCTTTACCTTTACGATGGACACACCGTGATTAAGCCCACTGCGCAATGCCTCGGCCATTTGTTGAGGGTGGTCGGTTGTAACTTCAATTTCCAATGCCGACGAGTAGCCCTGAAACACCGTTTCTTGCACTATTTCGCCAATGATGATGGCTGTGGACGAATAGATTAGCATGTTGACAACACGGGATACGTCCTTATCTACCAAGTAAACGACTAGGCTACCAAGTGCAACAATTACAAAGTTGAAAAGCAACACAAATCGCATGCTTTGGTTGCCGCTGCGATTACCCTTGCGTTGATACAGCAATCCCAGTATGTCGCTGCCACCCGTGCTGCCGTTGATGGACAGCATAAGTGGTAGGCTAAATCCGTGCAACGCTCCCCCTACAATGGTGCAAATTACTCGGTCTGCCGAGCCGTCTGCAAACAGACACTTTGCCAAAAATGCAGACAGATTGAGCAATCTAAACGCAACAAGCATTGCGCCCAGCAGTACTACGTACAAGGTGGTTTTGACGGCAAATCTGCGAGGCATTTTGACAAAGGAAAAAATCAAAATTGGCAAATTTAGTGCCACTACCCAAACGCCTGCCGACAAATACCAGGCATCCTTAGACAAAATCAAATCCAAAATGGACGAAATGCCCGACACGCCACCAATGACGATGTCGCTTGGTAGCAAAAATCCCTCCAGCGCAAATGCCAGCAAAAATGCCGAGGCAAAAATTACGCAAAATTGTTTGAAGTTGTATGCAAAACTATATTTTTTTGTCATAGCTGTAGCTCCTGTTGAATGTTGGGCGAGTCCACACGTCGCCTACGTCCTTTACAAATGCAAAGCATTGGTTGTCCACCTTTTTGATTAGCCTACGCAGCGTTGCCGCTTGACGATACTGCACCACCACAAGAACCATCTTGGTTTGCTTAAGAGTGCCGTCGTCGTTGTACATATCCATCACCGTCACACCACGGCCAAATTTGCTTAGCACGGCATCGGTGATTTGCTGCGGCTGGGTGGTTACTATCATAAACTTTTTGGGATGGTCTACGCCCTGTGCCAAAAGGTCCATAACCTTACCACCAACAACAATGGTGATTGCGCTGTACACAATCAGCATAAAGTCGCCACCCGTTGCAATCATAAAGTAGCTTCCCACCAGCAAAATTACCATGTTTACAATGGTGATTACCAGCGAAAAGTTCCACTCGGGACGGTACTTTTCGGCAAGCTTACCAAATATTTCGGTGCCACCGTTGCTGCCGTTGTTTAGGTAGGGTATGTACATTGCAAGTCCCAGCAGCATGCCTGCCATGATGGAGGCAATCAGGGGCGAATCGGTAAACATAAAGTTGGGGACAAACTTTTCGAACAGCTTCATAAAAAAGCTTGCGCCAAGTGATGCCACAACCGTCTTAAAGGTGTAATCGCCACGCAAAAATATCATTGCAACAATCAAAATGGGGGCGTTTAGTATCAGGTAGTACTCCGACACCTCCATCGACGGGAACAGGTTGTACAGCGTGGTTGCAACACCCGTAATTCCACCCGGCACCGTCTTGTTGGGATTGATAAACACGTAGACGGCAATTGCCGTGACAAACGCACTGACAGCCATCATAAGGTATTGGTAAAGCTTTTTTACAAAACGTTGTTTTTTCAAGCGGGCTTCTCCTTTGTTTTCTACAATGTATTGTAACACCCAACACGCTTTTTTTCAACCATTTTTATGCAAAAAAATGCACAATTACAAAAAAGGCGAAGGTTACACCTTCGCACAGTTTGTTTTGCTAATTGTTGGAGTAGGCAACGGTCAAGGCCTGATGCAGCGTGTCAAGTACAACGTTGACGTACTCGTCCTTGATTACGCCCGTAAGCAGCCTTGCCAAGCGAGTTTTTTTGCGCTCGTCAGCGTCGTCGCTTGTGTAGATTGCTTTGGCGTTGTCACGAACAAGCTTTACCTGACTTACAAATGCCGAAAGAGACAACGTCCCATCCTTTAGCTGCTGTCTTACACAACCAAAGTATATCATTTGGGTGTAGATGCAGGCAAAGGCTTCGTCCTTTTTGAGTGCAGTCAGGCTTTGCCCCGACATAGACGACACCAAACGGAAAATTGCCGTTGCAGTTGCGCCTATGGCAGTTGTTTCGATTACTACTCCGTACACCGTGTTGAAGTTGAAGCCACTCACCTTGTTGACAAAAAGGGCATCCAGTACAGCAAACACTGCACCAAAGGCAAAGGGCAAAATCACGGCAAGATTAAACTTGCCAAAAATTTCCACCTTTACCTTGTTTACAAACAACCTTTTGACAACCTGGGTAAGCAAGCTGCTTGCTACGGCGTACAGCAAAAAGTAAAAGTTTTTGCTGTCTTTAAGCAAGGTTAAGACAGTCTGAACAAAGATTTCTAAATCCATATCAATTTCTCCTGTATTTATTAGCAAATCCCCGATTTTGCCGACAAACCTTGCTTTGCCCCCAAATAAGCAAAGTGCCTTGGTGATTAGCCAAGACACTTACTATTGTAGCATATAATCAACGCAAATCAAGTTTTTGTGCCAACTAATTTAGCGTTTGTTGATAAATTTGGTTTTTGGATACGCCACGGTCCTTTGCCGTTTGCTTGATGGCGTCGTTTTTGCTCATACCACAGTTGACGTAGTGAGCAACGTGGTCGGCAACGGACAAATTGCAAAGTGGGTTGGAGGCTTGCTTTTTATCCAAAATAAGCACAAACTCGCCCTTGTCGTCCTCCACCTTGTCGCTTAGCTTGCAAAAACGCACCGTTTCGTGCATTTTGGTCAATTCCTTTACAAGGCACACGTCCCTTTCGCCCAAGGTGTCGTAAAGGTACTGCATATCCTTTTGCACGTCGTGCACGGAGGTGTAAAAAACAAGCACGCCGTCCGTTTTGACACTGTCCAGCAGGGCTTGCTTATCCTTGGTTTTTTCCGGCAAAAAGCCTACGTAGGTAAAGGGTGGTTGAAATCCCGACATAACCACTGCGTTTACAAATGCGCTGGGGCCTGACACCACAGTGTAGGGCATGCCTTGTTGCTTCAATGCGTTTACCAAAATGTTGCCGGGGTCGTTGATACAAGGCATACCTGCGTCGCTTATTACGGCTACGTCCCCCTTTTGCGCTTGCTGCAGCACAAAGTCAAGGCTGCTTTTTTCGTTGAATTTGTGGTAGGAATACAGCGGCTTTTTTATTTGATAGTGGTTAAGCAACACTTGCGAGTGGCGTGTATCCTCGCAAAAAATGGCGTCCACGCTTTGCAGCACTTCTACTGCACGATGGGTAATTTCCTTCAAATTTCCTATGGGAGTCGCTACAAAATAGACCATCTAATTTTCCCCTTTGTTTGATTCTGTGCCGTAAAAGGCGGCAACCTGTGGCGTGTAATTGCCCTTTTCGTCCAGTATTTCCAAGGGCTTGTTGACAACGCACCCTACGTTGCCACCCAAAACACCCTTTACAATTACCAAATTGGGTTGTGCGCCTACCCTTGGCGCAATGGGCGTAATTACCTTTGGCTCGATGCTGTTTTGCTTCATCAGGTAGCAAATTTCGGCAAGGCGCTCGGATTGATGCACCAAATACAAGCTGCCCTTGGTGTTTAGCAATCGCTTTGCCGAAACAATTACCTCCTCAAGAGTTACGGCAATTTCGTGACGGCACAAGGCAAGGTTGGGTGCAAGCTGCTTTTGCCCACTTCCACACTTTCGGTAAGGTGGGTTGCACACCACGCAATCGTAGTCGCCACCCAAGCCCTTGTAGGCATCCTGCATGGGGCAATTGACGATGGTTACGTTGCCAATGCCGTTGTACTGCATGGTGCGTTGCGCCATGTCGGCAAGCTGGGGCTGAAGCTCTACTCCCCACACGTGATTGGCATTTTTTTTGGTGGCAAGAAGAAGGGCTATTACGCCACTGCCCGTGCCAAGGTCGACGGCTCGCTTGCCCGTTAGGTCGCCAACAGAGTTGGCAAGCAGCACGGCGTCGGTTGTAAAGCGATATTCGTTGGTGCTTTGTATTACTTGAAGTCCCTTGTAGCCAAGGTCCTCCAGTTTTTCGTCCGGTTTGAGGTTTGTCATACCTGTATTGTACCACACAAGCAGTCAAAATCAAAGTGTTTTTGTAAAAATACGGTAACAAAAAAAATATTTGCAAAAAAAGTGTGGACAATTTTTTTTGACTG
>JAFVXX010000060.1 GCA_017500905.1 Clostridia bacterium | reverse complement strand
GCAAGGCATTTTGTCTTGGATTATCACGGGATTGCTGATGATTTTTTGCGCATTGCAATTTGCTTCGATGTCAACCAAGTACAACAATGTAAACGGGGTAGTGGACTACGCCGAAGCCACCTGTGGCAGGGGCTATGCCTACTATTTGGCTTGGTTTATGACAAACATTTACTATCCCGGCATGACGTCGGTTTTGGCGTGGGTTTCGGCAAGATACTTTGGCGTAATTTTTGGCTGGGATATTTCCGGCCCCGAGGTTATGGCGCTTTCCGGTGCATTTTTGATTGCATCCTTTGTGCTAAACTCCTTTTCGCCCAAAATTGCAGGTAAGCTTCAGATTAGTGCAACCGTCATCAAGCTTATTCCAATAGTGTTGATGGCAGTTGTAGGCACTATTGTCGGTACGGTAAACGGCACTTTACCAAACAACTTTGAGGCTGTTGTAGGAAGTAGCAACGGTGGATTGTTTTCGGCAATTGTAGCAACGGTGTTTGCATACGAAGGCTGGGTAGTTGCAACCTCTATCAACGCTGAGCTTAAAAACCCTCGAAAAAACCTGCCAATTGCGTTGGTTGTAGGCTCGCTTATTGTAGTGGCAGCATATGTGTTGTACTTTGTAGGTGTTGCAGGTGGTGCAACAACGGACGTGTTGATTAAGGATGGCTCACCCCAAGCCTTCAAAAACATTTTTGGTGGAGTTGGCGGAACGTTGCTTAACGTTTGCATAGTCGTGTCTTGCTTGGGCACGCTAAACGGATTGATGGTTGCCGCAACCCGTGGCATGTATTCAATTGCAGTCCGTGGCGAGGGACCTGCGCCAAAGTTGTTTTCGCAAGTTGACAGCCAAACAAATATGACCACAAACTCCTCCGTTTGGGGACTTATGGTGTGTATGCTTTGGCTGGTGTACTTTTACGGAGCAAATCTTGCGCCCAATGGTGGATGGTTTGGCTTGTTCAACTTTGATTCGTCCGAGTTGCCTATTGTCACAATTTACGCCTTTTACGTGCCAATGATTGTTGCTTGGATGGTAAAGGAAAAGGACGAAAAGCCTCTTCGCCGCTTTGTGTTGCCAATTTTGTCGCTTATTTCCTGCTTAGTCATGGTGTTTTCTGCATTTTATGCTCACGGCATCACGCCTTATCTAAATGCCAAGGCCGAGGGTAAATTTGTCTTCCCCATCTTGTTTTACATGATATTGTTTGCGCTAATTATGATTGCAGGATTTTTCTGCTCCAACCGATTCAAAAAGCTTGTTGGCAAACAGGTAGAAACTGTAGAGGAACAAACTCAAGAGTAGTGTTGTAATGCAAGCGCAGTGACTTATCATTCAAATTTGCGGTATGCAGTTTGATGGACTCGCCAAGGCTCGTATGTTAGTCACTCCGTGACATTATAGTCAAATTTTTGCAAATTTGACATAAAAAAGAGCGACAAGCTTTTGTCGCTCTTTTTTTTGCGGATGACAGGATTTGTAAGGAGTGTAAGCGACGAATAGCGAGCTCCCTGCGAGCGTCACGTTATTTCAACTTGTCAGAAAATAACGATAGGGTGACCGAGCAAAAGAAGAAAATGCAACGAAGTTGCTATCATGTAAGCGCAAGCGCACTATAATGCAAACGCAAGTCTGTTATCATGCAAATTTGCTTGCAACTCGCTTTGCTCGTATGATAGTCACTCCGTGACATGATAGTAAAATTTTTTGCAAATTTGACATAAAAAAAGAGCAACAAATGATTGTTGCTCTTTTTTTGGTGCCCCAAGGCATTTCAAATCCGAACCGGACGGGGTACAGTTAAGTTCCGAAAGGAATACTGTTTTTGTTCCGTCCTTGTAGTTAAAGGTAAAGGTTATCTTGTCATCGTAAAGATATATCGCATTGATAAACCCGTCGATTAGCCTTTGTTTACCTTCTTTCGTTGAAATATCCAACTTCTTAAACTTTTCTATTCCAAAGCGTATTTGCTCTTTTGTAAGGAAGGGCTTTTTAATTTGCTCTTGAATTATTGTTAAATCAAGTTGGCTCTTTTCTTTTTCAAGTTCCGCAAGTCTATCTTTCGTTGAGTCGAAGATAATACCTTGCTCAATCGCTGTAATTATATTTTTAATACGATTTTCAACGTCTTCTAATTGTAAGCGCAATCTCGGTAAGCGCGGATTTTCTTCACCTTGCAAGTCAAAAATCCTATCTACAAGATAATCAATTACGGCTTTGTCGTGAAGAATATCCATTGCCTTTTGAACGGCTAAATCTTCAATCCATAACTTACGTACCGTTTTCTTATCGCAAGTATGCTTTTTAGCGTTTACGCACTTGTAGTAGCGGTGAACTTCTTTTTTTCTTCCCGTTCCTGCTTCTCCGACCATAAGCGCGCCACATTTACCGCAAAACAACTTTGTCGTCAAAAGGTAATCATCTTCCGCTTTATGACGGGCAGGTGCGTGTTTATTCTGTGCCATACGACGTTGAACACGCTCAAACAAGTCTTTACTAACGATAGCAGGCACGGCATCGGGAATTACAATATCGTTATATCTAAATTCGCCTATATACTTGCGGTTCGTAAGCATATATTGAACTATATTATAAGACATTTTCTTGCCAAGTCTTGTCGTTATTCCTTTTGCATTGAAATGGTTTACAATATCTTTGATAAGGTAGCCGTCGGCATACATTGTAAACGCTTCCACAACGATAGGAGCAAG
>JAFVXX010000059.1 GCA_017500905.1 Clostridia bacterium | reverse complement strand
GGAGTTGTCGCACGAATCCAGCAGCGACAACAGCGACGACGAAAGAGCAAGCGATTACTACAGCAGCTACAATTACGAAACCTACTGGGAAATTGACGCCAGAAAAAACACCAAGTATCTACTTATGTTTGAAGGGGAAATTAGAGGCGTTGCCTTTTACGTCACCCCAAAAAGCGGCAGTGAGGTGAGAAAATATGCGTTTTTCTTTGATGGCAGCGTTGCTCAACCGATGTGCCTTGGCTACAGCGCTTCGCACAGCACCAATTACACCACACTAAACAGATTAACGTTGGTGGAAAAGGGCGTTAACGGAGCACCCGAAGAAGGCAGATATGCCAGATTTGACCCACACGAAATGTACCCATCATTTTGATTGCAAGTAAACCTCATTACTAAATGAGGTTTTTTGTTTGTAAAATTACACAATATTGCTGCAGCAATCTTTTTGCACTACTTTTGAAATTAATATTTACAAAGAAAAAATTTGGTGCTATAATATATAGATAAAGGAAGGTGACGCTATGAAAACAACCATTGAAAAACTATCTAACAAAATCGCCGTTGCACTTGGCGAAAAAGAGGCTGATTTGGTGCTTAAAAATGCCAATATCGTTGATATTTTGAATCATCAAACTACTGTTGGCGACGTTGCAATTACTGATGGCATTATCGTTGGCATTGGCAAGGATTACCATGGCGAAACAGAGGTGGATTGCACGGGCAAATACGTTATGCCAAGCTTTTTTGACACGCATATCCACTTTGAATCCAGCCTTATCACCCCTGATAAGTATCTTTTGCACGCAATTCCACACGGTATGACCATGATAAACGCCGACTGCCACGAAATTGCAAACGTTTGTGGCGAGGACGGAATGGAGTTTATGATAAACTGCACAAAGGGTATCCCTGTGGATATCAACTTTATGCTACCAAGCTGTGTGCCTGCTACTCCGTTTGAGCATGCAAACGCCGTTTGGGATGCTAAAATTACCGAAAGATTGCTTGCAACAGGCAAGTACTTTGGCTTGGGCGAAATGATGAACTACCCCGGCATCATGATGAAGGACAAGGACGTTTTGGGCAAAATTGTTGCCACCGAAATTACCGACGGACACGCTCCTTGCTTGACGGGAAAGGTGCTTAATGCCTACCTTACAACCGATATCCACAACGATCACGAGTGCGAAACGGCTGAAGAAGCGTTGGAAAAGATTGCAAAGGGCATGTACGTAATGGTGCGTCAAGGCTCACAAACCAAAAACCTTGCAACCATCATCAAGGCTTACAACGGCAAAAACGGACGCAGATTTATATTCTGCACGGACGACAAGCACATTGACGAGGTTAAAAAGTACGGCACTATCCAAAACAACATTGTGCTTGCAGTAGACACTCACGGAGTTGACGTTTACGATGCACTTGCAATGGCAAGCTTAAACGCTTACGAGTGCTACGGCATCAAAAACCTTGGCGCAGTTGCAATCAACTACTACGCCGACTTGGTTGTTGCTGACGACATTGTGCCAAGAAACATCACTCAGGTTTACAAAAACGGTAAATTGGTTGCCGAAAACGGCAAAGCGCTGTTTAGTTTGCCGC
>JAFVXX010000005.1 GCA_017500905.1 Clostridia bacterium | reverse complement strand
GGCACTACGTGTGCCCTGCCGCATTGCTTACTTGCCTCGATGCTGATTTTGTTTAGGCGTTGCGCCTTTTTGTCGTCTATTTTGGATACGGTGTAGCGGCTTTCAAAAAATACAATTTTGTTGACGCCCAGCTCCACTGCCTTTTGCACGATTGTGTCGTTTTTGTCGCCCTTGGTGACTGCCATATACAGCGTTGTGGTGAAGGCATTTTCGCACTGTGTTTGCCAGCTGTTGAGTATGCTCATATGCGCACACGTTTTGTCTATTGCGTCAATTTGACAAAAGTGGTCGATGCCGTCGTTGAAGCAAACAAAGCAGTTGTCGCCTACACGCATACGAAGCACGTTGGACAAATGCTTGTACTCATCGCCCGTAATTGTAATTTGATTGCCACGTAGGCAACTTTTGTCTGCAAAAAATCTGCGATAGTCTGCCATGTCAGTACTCCATTACGAGTGCCGTCCACTCGCCCTTGTCTTGCCTGTCTACTAAAGAAAAACCTTTGCCTTGATAGGTGTCGATTACCTTGTGCGCCCTATCCGTCAAAATGCCCGACAAAATGATTTTGCTGCCCTTGTGCACCACCTTGCTGATATCCTGTGCCAACACGTACAAGATGTCGGCAGTAAGGTTGGCAAGAAGGACGTCAAAGGTTTGAGTGACGCCCTCTACCAAGCCCGAACAGGATATTTGACATTTGCCCTCCAGCCCGTTTAGCTTGGCGTTGTGAAGCGATACGTCGGTGGCTTGGCTGTCGTTGTCGATAAGCACGGCTTTGCTTGCTCCAAGCAACAATGCCACCAGCCCCAAAATGCCACTTCCACATCCTACGTCCACCACTGATTTGCCGTTGATATCCACCTTTTGCATAAAATCCAGCACCATGCTTGTTGTTTCGTGCTGACCTGTGCCAAAAGCAATGCCTGTTTCCAGCAAAAGCACCTTTTTGCCCTGTGGATTGTCTACCTGTAGCCACTCGGGGCAGATGATGACGTTGCCAATTTCCAGCTGAGTGAAGGTTTGCTTCCAGTTGTTTAGCCACTCGTCGCCCTCTACCTCCTGTGTGGAGATGGCAAGGCTGCCTGCATTTTGTCCCTCAAAGCACAAAAAGGCGTTACGCAAAAAACAGAGAACACTGTCTGTGTTCTCCTTTTCGCAATAACCAGAAACCGTTACTTCTTGGTCGTAATTGTTTACAAAATTGTCGTCTACATAGTCCCAAGATGACGAATACAAATCGGACTTGTCGTAGATGCTGACTCCGTCCAGACATACCTCTTGCAGGTAATATGCAACAAGCTCGCTTGCCTCTGAAGTAGTCTTGATTGTGATTTGTGTGTACTTCATAGCTGTGTTTTAGATAATTAAGATGTCAATTAGTTTTTTTGCGTTTTCCCATTCGCGCTTGTTTCTTTCGTAAAGTGTCCTGCCCTTTTGTGTAATTGTGTAGTATTTACGAGTGGCACCTACGTTTTCACCCCATACACCCTTGATGCACTCCATGTC
>JAFVXX010000058.1 GCA_017500905.1 Clostridia bacterium | reverse complement strand
TATGCATTGGAATACACGACGGGAAAGATTATGCCACCAAAGTATTTTTATTCTTTGCTTTGCTTGGTTGGGGTGGATTGGTCTATGTTGGCAATGTTTGTAAAAGTGTAGCCACACGAGCACTTGGCTTGATCCAATGCAAGCTGCTTTTTGCAGCGTGGACAAAGCTTTGTCTTTGAGCTGCTTTTGAGCATTGCACCACACGAACGGCAAAAGTTTGCCATACCGGAATTGATGCTGTTGCATTGAGGGCAAACTACAGGTTGATCCGGCAGCTTGAGTTGCGAGCCACATTGATAGCAATACTTTGCCGACAACGAATTGACCGAGCCACACCTGGAACAAACGTTGAAGTTGTTTGAGTTGTTCATAAAAATCTCCTACTTAGCCTTTTTGCTGCCACAATTGGTGCAAAAATCGCTGTTTGATTGGTTTAGATGGTTACATTTTTTGCAGGTCCACACGCCTTGGTTGGAATCTGCTGCTTGGCCGTCAAACGACCATTGACACTTGATGCAAAAGTGCGAGTCAGGCTGGTTTTCGGCGCCACAATTGACGCAATATCTAACCTGCTCCTCCACACCCAGCTTTAGCCCACATTTGTGACAAAAGTCTTCGCTTAGCTTGTTCATCGAGCCGCAATTGTTGCAAATTTTGTACTTGCCAAATTGGTTTTCCAAAACAGCCGTGCGCAGTGACAAGCCTCCCGATTGCGCATCAGTGTAGACAAGCTGAAAATCCTGCATTTTTGCATCCTTGAGGGAGGCAAAGCACATGCTGCACAAGGTTGACGTTGGCAAATTGGGTTGCTCGCAATTGCTGCAAATCTTGCGCTTTACTACCCTGTGATCGTGCATTTGGTAGGTTGGAGCACCACAACCCGTACATAACAGGCTGTTTACAGGCACCTCCTGTCCACAGTTGGCACACACGGCAGTTTCCTTTAGAGAAACCTCTGCCAGTTGGGTGGAATAGATTGTTTCTATTTCCCTCTTGACGCTTTGCGCATCTGCCGTAAGCTGCAGCTGCAATGGCTCGCCACAATGGATACAATGGGTATATGTGGAGGCATTGGTGTTTCCACAATTTTGACAAACTGTCTCTGCAGCAAATTCAAACACATCCTTGCCGCAGTTGCAGCAAAAATCTACGCTTGATTGATTTACTTCTCCACAGTTTTTACAAATTTTCATAGTATACTCCCGTATATTAGCATAACGCCGTACAAATTTTACAGGTATTTGTGTCGAAATTTAGCGACGTTGCACTACGCCTTTGACTTGAAGCTGTCCTTAAGCCCTACGATGCTGTTGAATACAGGCTTGGTTGGCGTAGAATCTCTGTCGGCTACATAATAGCCTATGCGCATAAATTGGAAAGTTTCGCCCACCTTGGCATTTAGCAGGCTTTTTTCGCACTTGGCATTGACAACCGTCATGCTGTTGACGTTGAAGCGCTCGGTAAAGTCGGTTACCTCCTCGGTTGCATCCACCAAAAGACTTTCCAATTGGCGCACCTCGGCATCTACAGCCGTGTTGGCATCTACCCATTGGATTACGCCCTTTACCTTGACACCACTTGTGTCGCTGCCACTTTTGCTGTTGGGCACTACCGAGCACATCAGCTTGGTTACGTTGCCCTCGTCATCCGTTACTACCTCGTCGCAATGGATGATGTATGCGCCCTTAAGTCGCACGTAGCCATCCGGCTTGAGACGGTGATACTTTGGTGGTGGCACTTGGGCAAAGTCGCTTTGGTCAATGTAGATACGATTGCTAAACGGCACCTCACGATAGGTGATTTGCTCGGCATTTGGGTTGTTTTCCACCTGCAAGATCTCAGGCTCTTGCACGTTGGTAAGCACTACCTCCAATGGATTTAGCACAGCCATTACTCTACTTGCGTTTTGGTTGAGGTTGTCACGTACGCAGGACTCGAGATAGGCCATTTCTACCTCGCTGTTTGCCTTTGCAACGCCAATACGCTCGCAAAAATCACGCAATGCAGCCGCAGGATAGCCACGACGGCGAAGTCCCGACAGGGTGGGCATACGAGGGTCGTCCCAGCCCATTACCTTGCCTTCGTCCACCAGACGCTTTAAAAAGCGCTTGGACATGATGGTGTTGGTTACGTTTAGGCGGGCAAACTCGATTTGTTGTGGCTTGGGATCGGGGAAGTCGCAATTGTTGACTACCCAGTCGTAAAGTGGACGGTGATCCTCAAACTCTAGCGTGCAAATGGAGTGGGTGATGCCTTCGTAAGCATCCTCGATAGGGTGCGCAAAGTCGTACATTGGATAGATGCACCACTTGTCGCCCGTGTTGTGGTGCGTTGCGTGCAATACACGGTAAATTACAGGGTCACGCATGTTGAGGTTGGGGCTTGCCATGTCAATTTTGGCACGAAGCACCTTTTCGCCGTCTGCATAGACGCCGTTTTTCATATTTTCAAAAAGCAGCAAGTTTTCCTCTACGCTGCGATTGCGATAGGGGCTTTCCTCACCCTTTTGCGTAAGATTGCCACGGGTTTGGCGAATTTCTTCGGCTGTAAGGTCGCAAACGTACGCCAATCCCTTGTTGATAAGCTTGACTGCGCAATTGTACATTACGTCAAAGTAGTCGCTTGCAAACAGACGCTTGTCCCACTTGAAGCCCAACCACTCGATGTCTTGTTGGATGCTATTGACGTACTCCTCGTCCTCCTTTGCAGGGTTGGTGTCGTCGTAGCGCAAATTGCACTTGCCACCGTACTTTTGAGCCAAGCCAAAGTTGATGCACAAACTTTTTGCGTGGCCAATGTGTAGGTAGCCGTTTGGTTCGGGTGGAAAACGGGTGTAAATTTGCGTAACCTTGCCGCTTTCCAAATCTTTTTCAATGATTTCTTCGATAAAATTTTTACTCATATTACTTCACCTGGTCAAAAAATTTATTCGTCGTCTTGGATTCCCAAAAATTGCTCGTCTTGCGTGTCATCCGTCATGACGATATCCTCGGGAACATCTTCTTGTTGGACAGCAGCAGGGGCAGCCTGCTCGGAAGCACCCTTGTACATGTAGTCCGTTGGGTTGTAGAAGCGTACGTTTTTGCCAACCCACTTGAGTGGAATTTTGTCCGTTTCACCGTTACGATGCTTTGCAACAACCAAGGTTACGTCATCAGGCTTTTGGTCGGGATCCTCACGGTGAATAAACATTACGATGTCGGCGTCCTGCTCGATTGCACCCGACTCACGAAGGTCGGACAACACAGGCTCGCTGCCACCACCTTCGCCACCCTTTGTCTTGATGTTGCGAATTTCGGCGTCACGCTTCAGCTGCGACAATGCAATTACGGGCACGTCCAGCTCCTTTGCCATGATTTTGAGTGCACGGGTGATGCTGGCAACCTCGTTTTGTCTGCCTTCGACAGCACCACGGTCGCCCTCCATCAAGCCAATGTAGTCAATTACGACCAAATCTAAGCCACTTTGGTTTTTGATACGGCGACATTGCGAGCGCACCTCGGCAGGCTTGACGTTGGGATTGTCGTTACCAAACAGATGCATTGTAGAGCCAATTACGTTGGTAGCGTTTAGCAAACGGCTTACGTCCTGCTCGCCACGCTCCAGGTGACCACTTTTGATGGAAGCAAGCGAAACACCCGACATGGATGACAGCATACGCTCGACAAGCTGGTCGTTGCTCATTTCCAGCGAAAATACTGCAACGGAATGGCCTTGCTTTGCTACGTTTTCGACAATGTTCATTGCCAGAGCACTTTTACCAACACCCGGACGGGCTGCAATTACAATAAGCTCGCCACCGTGCATGCCGTTTGTAAGCTTGTCCAAACGAGTAAAGCCCGTTTCGATGCCGTGGAAGGTTTGTGGATTTTGGTACCTTTCCATGATGAGCCTAAACGTCTTGGTTGCGTGTGAGGACAGGTCGGTAAGCCCACTGCTTGTGCCCTTGTGCGACAGCTCAAAGATTTGTTGCTCGGCATATTCAATTACCTTTTCGGCGCTATCCGAAGTGTAGGCACGCTTGGTTACCTCACCACAAATTTGTATCATGCGGCGCATAATGGATGCACGCTTGACAATTTGCAGGTAATCTTTGCCACGAGCAAACGAGGGCAATGCATCGAACAATCCACTTAGGTAGTCGACGTCGCCAACCTCGACAAGCTTGCCGTTGCGGCGCAAGTAGTCGGTGACCGACGCAAAATCAACTGTTAGGCTTTGTGCCTCGATTTTTTGCATTGCCGAGTAGATTTCCGCATGGTTGCTTTGGTAAAAATCAACAGGGCTTAGGTTTGCCATCAGCTCGGACTGCATGTCTGCATCACGCATAATGCAGCAAAGCAAATTGCGCTCGGCCTCAACGCTGTTGGGCATTGTTTGATATACGGCTTGATTCTTTTTTTCTTCCGCCATTGTAATCTCCTTGAGTGGCTTTGGTAAACGCCTTTGCAAAACGGCATTGTACCCCTTATAATAATATTATTTTTGATTATACCTTCTTTTGCAAAATATTGCAATAAATTGCAGTAAAATAAATGCAAAAAAAAAGCAAGGATTTGTATCCTTGCTTGACTAAAGTGCGGCTCAACGGCCAACAAGCACCACTTTGGGGGACATTTTGTACTCGTTTTGCCTAATTTTTACCCTTTTTACAAGCTTGCCGTCCTTGTAGTAGACCAAATATGCTTGACTTTTGACATAGTCGCTGCCATTTGTGACAACTCGCTCCTCGCCTTCTGCCAAGTTGTCGGCAGGCGTTGCCTGCTTGTAGGCTACCTCGGCAGGAATACGGCTTAGCACCACGCTTTGCCGCTCGATTTGATAGGGGCACCTGCTGCCATACAGCTCGACAACAAGCCTGTTGCCCTCTACAAAGCAATGCACGTAGATAGCAGCGTCGGTGTTGTTGACAAAGCAAAAATCGGCGTTTGGGTAGCTGACCATTGCATCAAAAGAGGGTGGTACGTAGGTGGAAACGAGAGAGTGCTGATACAATGTGGTGACAGGCAAATCGGCAAGCAGCACGGCGTTGTACAGAGTGCCTGACACCTGACATACCCCACCACCTACGCCATCGACGTAGCTGCCATCCAAAATGACCTTTGCGTCGACAAACCCGTTGCTTTTGGTGCGCTCACCTACCACCTTATTAAAGGAAAATTGCTCGCCCGGACTTACAACGGTGCCGCTTAGCTTGTCGGCACAAACCTTGAGATTACAAACACGGTTGGCATTGCCTTGGTTGAAGGTTGTAACAAAGCCGGCACGAAGCACTGTTTGCTGCTTGAGATGACTGATGGTCACAGCCTTGTCCACAATTGTCGGCACCTCAAAGCAACGCCTGCCTGCAAGTATTTGGCGCAGTGTGGCATCGATGTCAACGGCAATTCCATCAGTGCCGGCGCTGTAGACAAACTTTTGCTTGCTTTGTGGACAAAACTGCACAACGGCATCCCTCCTTTGTGTTTCGTAGCTGCAAATTTCCTCAAGCAAATCCCCTATGCCCACCAGCACGTAATAGGCGCTTTGGCGAAAGGTAAAACCTTGATTTATAAGCTGATTTACAAGCTGATTTTTACCCTTTAGCCCCAAGTAAACACCCCTGTTTTGTAGGGAGGAATCATCCAGGTGCTGCGCATTTTGCCAAAGGCTGTAATGAAAGCTTTTGCCATCAAATTGCAGGGTGACGTCCACCTGCCATGGCTGATATGCATATGCCGTTGTGGGTAGAAAAATTGCGCCTGCAACAACTGCTGCAAGCGCAAAAATTAGTAGTGATTTAGTCTTGGTCAAGTCCGAGTTTCCTCTTGGTCAATGTATTTGGCGAAAAAGACTTTTTACCTATTGCAACGCCGTAGGTAGTACTGTGAAAATCGCTGCCTCCCGTGACAAACAGGTTGTACTTTTTTGCCATTTGGTTGTAAAATTTACGCTCGGCTGTAGTGTGTGTAAAATAGTCGGCTTCAATACCACAAAGCCCCACCTTTACAAGCGATTGCAAAAATTTTTCAAAGGTTTCGTGCGTCATATGCAAGTTTTTGGGATGGGCAAGCACGGATACGCCCTTGTGCTTGGCAATAAACTGTACTGCTTCGATTGTACTCATGCGCTTTACCTGCACGTAGCACTTTTTGCCGTTGCCGATGTACTTTTCAAATGCTTCGGGCACGTCCTTGCAGTAGCCCTTGGCAACCATTTCCTTGGCAATGTCTGCACGGCCAATGCTTTTGCCGTTGGACTGTATGTCGTCAAGGTTGATGTCAATGCCGTGCTTTTTGAGCTTGGCAACAAGCTGCTTGTTGCGATTGTTGCGCATTTGTGACAATCGGTTGACGTCTTGTGCAAATTGCTTGGTTGACGTATCCAGATTGAAGCCCAATACGTGCACCTCCTTGCTGCCCGACAGCGTGGATACCTCGATACCGCCAATTACCTTTACGCCCTGCCTTTTTCCTTCCCTTTGGGCCAATTCGACACCCTTTGCCGTGTCGTGGTCGGTGATGGCAATTACTTCTATGCCCTTTTCCTTAGCAAACGCAACGATTTCCTCCGGAGTGAAGCTTCCATCCGAACACGTTGTGTGCAAATGCAAATCACATTTCATAGTGATAGTATAGCAACTTTTTGAAGGTATGTCAATACCTAATTTGACAAGAAAAAGCAAAAACAAGCAGCATAAAAGCCATAGGGTGCGTAATGAAAATGCGTGGACGGGACGTCGAGGGCGCCGTCCCCTACGGATTTGTGATCGGTAGGCGTTGGATAGAAACTCCTTCCACCGCAAGCGGTCCCCCTCCCTCGAGAGGGAGGCACAAGATAAGATTTATGCCATGTTGTAATTGGTGGGAGGATATTGAATCCTCCCCTACAAGACAAGATTTTGATCCTTGTTGCAAACGTTGAAAGCTCCCTCCCGTCACGCAAGCGTTACACCTACCTCGCATAGGGAGGCACGGTGTTGCGATGGTATGTAATATAATTTATATATATATTGCGCATGCGCATAACATAATATTATGGGTGCATCAAATTGCGCTTATTTTGTTGCAAACTTTGCTTAAAAAATGTTGAAATTTGGTAAAAAAATTTTGAAAAAGGTATTGATTTTGCTAAAAATATATTATATAATATTGATAGACTTAATATATGCTGAAAAGGTGGTTTTTCGGAGATAGAATTTGCAATCATAGACGTAGCTTTTGAAATTAATTAACTGCAGTTGTGTGATTGCTATTTTTATGTACAGGTCGTTTTGAGAAGTTTTTTTATTGCGATACTTTTTGCTCACTAAGTGGGCAGGTAAATAAAAAATTTTTAAAGGAGAACTTGATTATGAAAGATCAAATTCAAAAAATCCTTGCTA
>JAFVXX010000004.1 GCA_017500905.1 Clostridia bacterium | reverse complement strand
TTCGGGTGATTGACAGTTAAGTTTGTATCTATCATTATGTAAACAAAAAGCACAAATTCCAATTTATTTGCTTGTTTTAAGCAACAAAAAAAATCCCACACGTCTGTGTGGGATTTTTGTTTGGAGGCGCCACCCAGATTTGAACTGGGGAGTAGAGCTTTTGCAGAGCTGTGCCTTACCACTTGGCTATGGCGCCATATCAATTGCTATACTATTTTAGCAAATTTATATAAAAAAAGCAACAGTTTTACACCTGTTTTACAAAATATTTTTGAAGTGCTCACAAAAAGCTGCAAACAATGTTCATAAAAGCAGCAACAATGTTTAGTGTGATATAACAAATGGATACCGGTAGGGAAACCTTGAAGCGCATACACCAATAGGCAATACTTTAGTATACTATGATCAGCAATTGCATCAGATGTAAATCTAATAAATGATGTAGTGCCATGTTCAATCCCGGTTTAGTATGCAGGTAAGTTTAACAACACAAAAAGTTTCATTTTCAACTTGGTTTTGACTAAAGCATCTTATCAAATGATGGGGAGCGTTGGCCGATTTTACTTAATTTTGAATATTTTTTTGCCATTTGACGATACTACCAATACATTGGAGGTCACCATGCGAAACAAAGTGAGTATATGTGGCATAGACACCGGCACCCTGCCCAAGCTGACAAACACCGAGTCAAAGCAAATTTTGTCCCAGCTAAAGGGTGGCGACAACACTAACAGAGACTACTTCATAACAGCCAATTTGCGTTTAGTTTTGTCGGTAGTGCACCGATTTTCAAAGCAAGACAAGGCGTCAATGGACGACCTGTTTCAGGTTGGCTGCGTAGGGCTTATTAAGGCTATCAACAACTTCGATTTGTCTCTAAACGTGCGATTTTCCACTTACGCCGTCCCAATGATAGCAGGAGAAGTGCGTCGCTTTTTACGGGAAGGCTCGTTGCGTGTATCACGCAGTATACGTGACGTTGCTTACCAAGCGTTGCAGGCACGTGAAAGGCTTCAGGCAAATTGCGTCGGAGAGGTAACTGTTGATCAAATTGCAAGTGAGTTAGATATGCCTGCAAGCAGGGTAGCATATTGTCTTGACGCCGTCAGTCCACCCGTGTCATTGTGCGAGCAAGCATTCGCCAGCGAGGAGGACACCTTTACCTTGCTTGACCAGCTGGCAGACAACAAGGTCAGCGAAGCAAATTGGGTTGACAACGTAGCGCTTCGCCAAGCGATTCAGGGGCTTACCCAGCGAGAGCAGGACGTAATCAGCAAACGTTACTTTC
Source organism: Clostridia bacterium (assembly GCA_017500905.1). GTDB lineage: Bacteria > Bacillota > Clostridia > Christensenellales > CAG-314 > RGIG5495. Next base: position 746 of record JAFVXX010000004.1, on the reverse strand, counting down.
AAGGCAAAACGCAAATGGAAATATCCAGCGAAATTGGAGTATCTCAGGCGCAGGTTAGCCGTATCGAAAAGGGGGCGTTGTCACAAATCAGATCAATCTTTAACTAAATTGCGCAAAAAAAAGGCTGTCTTGCTACAAGACGGCCTTTTTGCTATTTATATAGATTATATAGTAGTAAAAATACTTACTTAAACATACCATTAGAAAGAAATGGCATTATGTTTTGATCAATCATTTGGTCAATTTGCTTTTCGTTTAGCCCTTCAAATATTGCTTTAAGCGCTACAAAGTTGGTAATACCCATCAAGGCGTAGGACATGGTGGTGTAGTCCAGGTTTCTAATTTCTTCCTTAGATTTTGTCAGACCTTTGGTGTAATTTTTTGCAAACGATTCGTAATACTCTACAAACAAGGGCTTGTCCACTGCCAGGCTTCCCCAAATTACGTTGTAAACGTTGGGGTTTTCTACTGCATATTTTACAAAGCACTTAATGCCCTCTCGCTCCATTTCAAGACGAGTAGTGCAGCTTTGCACGGACTTAGCTAATCTACGCTTGATTTGATGCTTGTACATTTCCACAAGGTAGCTGTAAAGTGCAGCCTTGCTTTCAAAGTAAATGTAAAATGTGCCTACTGCAGTACCTGTAAGCTTGCAAATCTCCGCAACTGATGTTGAAAAAAAGTTTCCGTTAGCAATAAGCGACTCTGCAACCTCTAAAATTTTGTTCATTTTGGCAAGTCCCAGC
>JAFVXX010000057.1 GCA_017500905.1 Clostridia bacterium | reverse complement strand
TGTAAATACCAACAGGTGACAGTGATTTTATGTACGCATCATAAACCAAAGTAGGCACTTTGGGCTCGGTTTCCATTAATACGTTGTTCCAAATTTGATTTAAGTTTAGCAATGTAGTAAAATTTCCTTGATTGTATTTTTTTATATTATACTTATTTTTACAAAATTTTGCAAGCCTATTTTTTTAATTAAACATTTTATATTTTTTAATTTACAATATTACACCTTTTTATTGTGTTTTTTTGCAGATTGTGTTATAATTATTTAGTAGGTAATTTGATTGCAAACCTTTACCAATCTCAGCTTTTTAACAAGCAATTGTAGACAACTTTTTGTTTTATCCACAATGCTTACACTAAACCTATTTTACACATAACACAACATTTTGTGTAAATTTTGAGTTTTTAAACACAATTTGAGGTGTTTTTGCGTAATTTGCACAAGGTTTTCAACAAATCTACAATGCCTACTACCACGGCTACCTTTATATTACACTTATCAATCACATCCCAAGGAGACAGTTATGAAAATTATTGTAAACGGTTTGGATCTACACGATGCAATCAGTAAAGTAAGTAAGGCTTTGCCTGTAAGAGACGTTTCTCAAACGCTGGAGTGCCTAAAGGTTGTTGCTCAAGACGACACGTTGACGCTGTTTGCAACCGACAAGGACCTTGCAATCGAAAAGACTATTGACGCCAACGTTGTTGTTGCGGGCTCTTTTTTGATTCCCGGCAAGCTGTTTGCTGAATACATCCGCAATATTGCAGCAGAAACGGAAATTTCGATGGAGCTAAACGACGAGCTTAAGCTTGTAATAAGCAGCGCCGGCAGCGAGTGCTGCATGCAATGCTTTGACGTCGAAAACTACCCCGAAACCGAGGCTGTATCGGACGAGCAATTTTTTGAGGTTGTCGAAAGGGATTTGAAGGAGCTTGTAAGCAGAGTTTTGTTTGCCGTAGCAACCGACGACGCACGCCCAATTTTGAAGGGGGTATACGTAGAAGCAAAGGGTACCACCGTATCGGCAGTAGCAACCGACGGGTACCGTCTTGCAATGGCAAAAAAGCCTCTTGTAAATAGCGTTGATATGATTTCGGCAACGGTACCTTCACGTAGCTTAAGCGAGCTTGCAAAGCTGCTTTCCGACAGCGACGACACAGTAAAAATTTACGTAGAGAAAAACAACATGATGGTAAGGCTTGCCAACACAACCTTGATTGCAAGATTGCTTACCAATGGACAATACATCAATTACAACAATTTGATTCCAAAGGACTTTTTGACAACACTAATCGTCAACAAGGAAAACTTTGAAAAATCACTAAACACAGCGTCCATTATGTCTCGTGGCGACAGAAACAATCTTGTTGTTTTGGATATTGAGGAATACGCAATGAAGATTTCCTCCACCAGCGAATACGGCACGGCAAAGGAGGAGGTAACCGTGTCGCTAAACGGCAGAGACCTTAGATGCAGCTACAACGCAAAGTACATCAACGACTGCTTGAAGGTGCTTGATTGCGAAGCAATTAAGATGCAATTTGCATTGCACAACAGCTGCGTGCTGACTGTAAACAACAGCGACGAGGTTTTGTACTTTATTTTGCCTGTAAAAACAATCAACTAACAATTACTTTTGGCGTATGCAGCAAAAGCATACGCCTTTTTTTTATTTACTAAAGAGTGTGATTTTAGCGCAATGATTTGTTTTTATTATAAATAAAAATAAAAAAGTTTAAAAATAAAACTAATTTTGCCGCCTGTTGCCTACTAAATACTTGACTACAGCCGTTTTTTTTGTTACAATTGGTTGTCAACATAAAAAAAGTATAATGCGATACTACGCATTTTAATAGGAGGAACAAAAAGTGAAAAGAACTTACCAACCCAAAAAGAGACAAAGAAGCAAGGTACACGGATTCAGAGCAAGAATGAAGTCTACAGGTGGCAGAAGAGTACTTGCAAGAAGAAGAAACAAGGGTCGTCATAAGCTTTCTGCTTAACAAAGGAGAACAAATTTGCAGGCAATTTACAGATTGAAAAAAAACTATCAATACAACTACGTCTACAAGCATTCGGACAAGGTATCCGACAAGTTTTTTATATTGTTGTACTGCAAAAGCAAAGTTAAGCAAAGCAAAGTAGGTTTTTCCGTCAGCAAAAAATACGGGTGTGCAGTGCAGCGCAACAAGCTGCGCAGGCAAATGAAAAGCGTTGTCATGCACATTGCGCCACGTCTTCAAAGCTACTACAACGTAGTTGTTGTGCCAAGAAGGATGCCACCCTACCAATTTTGCGACGTACAAACCAGCTTGACCCATCTTTTTGAAAAAGCAGGACTGGTAGTAAATGAATAAGTTGGCAATATTGCTGTTGAAGGCATACAAGGCAACACTTTCAAGGGTGTTGGGAAAAAGCTGCATTTTTGCACCAAGCTGCTCGGTGTACTCTATGGAGTGCTACCAAAGCTACAACTTTTTTACTGCAAGTTTTTTGACTTTGAAAAGACTTTTGAGATGTAATCCCCGCTCCAAAGGGGGATTTGACCCTGTGCCCTACAACAAAAAAGGCAAAGGGAAATGGTTTTTATAAGGAGTAACAATGAATAAAAAAAGACAATCGGTAATTATACTTACCGTTCTTTTGATTTTGTGTTTGTTTGCACTTACTGCTTGCAACAAGCAAGAAATGGTAAACCTGCAAGATTACGTTGCCAAAGGAAATGACAACCTAAACCTTGTGGGCAAGCTTGTAAAGGCAATGCACGAATGGATTGGAAGCTACGGCTGGACAGTCGTTGTGTTTACTGTGGCGTTGAAAATTGTCATGATTCCTTTTGATTTGTGGCAACGCACCTCCACCAAGAAAAACAGCGTCAAAATGGCAAAAATCCAACCACTGATTGAAAATATCGACAAAAAGTACGGTGCAAACACTCAAAAAGCCAACGAGGAAAAGCAAAAGCTGTACAAAAAGCAAAGTGTTTCTACCTTGTCAAGCTGCTTGCCTATGCTTGTTACGATGGCAATATTCATCTTTATGTTTGGTGGTCTAAACAACTACGCAACTTACAACAACGTAATGAACTACAATCAATTGCAAACCTACTACCACAGCGAATTTACAAAGGCCGAGGGGGATGCTGCAGTTGAGGTTCAATACAACAAGTTGGTTGCAGACGGCGAGTTTGTAGGCACGTTGAAGGATTACTGCGTAAAGGTTGCAAGCCAAGGAGCCGAGGTAAAGGGTAGCGCAAACACCTACAACGGTATTGCAAGCTACTACGACGAGCAAGTCAAGGAAGAGTTTTTGTGGATGCAAAGCATTTGGCAACCGGACACCTGGGACAGCATAATGCCGGAGTACCAAAAGTTTAGCAAAACCGTATCTATCGGTTCGGACAACCCCGAAAGAGAGTACAATCTAATCAGAAACGAAGTACTTAAAACGGGTACACGTGGCGAAGCCGGTAAATGGAACGGCTTGATGATTTTGCCACTGCTTTCAGTGCTGCTTTCCTTTGCGTCAATGTTTATTACGCAAAAGATGGAGCGCAAAACAAAAGACGGACAGGTTGTACCTCAAAACGACCAACAAGCACAATCCAACAAGATGATGATGTTTTTGATGCCTGCAATGATGGCTGTGTTTGGATTTATGTACACAGGTGCGTTTGCCGTTTATATGGTATGCAACTACACGCTAAGTATATTGTTTACGGTTGCTTTGAAAAAACCAATTGACAAAATGGTTGAAAAACAACTGATCAAGGAAGAATTGAAGGAAGGTTCTTCAAAAGCAAGCTACAAGAGGTAACAAAATGAAAATAGAAGCAACAGGCAAGACGGTTGACGTTGCTATAGAAAACGCTTTGAAAAAAAGCGGACTTACCATTGATGAGGTTGAAACCGAAGTTGTAAGCCAAGGTGGATTTTTGAAACAATGCAAGGTTGTTGTAACCAAAAAGCTTACCGAGGGCGAGCAAGCCAAGCAGTTTTTAGAAAACGTTTTGGAAAAAATGGGATTCACAAAGACTGTTGTCGAAATGAGCGAGGATAAAGACGCTGTATACATCAATTTGGTAGGTACGGAAGGTGGCGTAATTGGCTACCGTGGAGAGGTTTTGGATGCTTTGCAATATCTTACAAGCCTGGCACTAAACAGCAAAAAGTGCTTTAAGCGCATTGTTTTGGATAGCGAAGGCTACCGTGCAAAGAGAGAAAAAACACTTATTCAACTTGCTAAAAACTTAGAGCAAAAGGTAAAGCGTACGGGTAAGGCTGTAAAGCTTGAGCCAATGAACCCATACGAAAGACGAATTATTCACACAACCTTGCAAGACAGCAAGTACGTGTCGACCGAAAGCGATGGCGTGATGAACAATCGCCACGTCGTAATCAGCCCAAAACTTACAAACAACATCTTAAATGCTCCGTCCAACGGCAGAAGAAATCTAAATTTTGTTTATCGGTCTGAAAAGAAAAAAAGAAGATAAATTTACAAGCAACGCCCTGCCAACAAAGCAGGGTTTTTGTTTACAAGGAGTTTTATGGAAGCCATAGTTGCTTTGTCTACCCCTGTTGGTAGAAGCGCAGTTGCCGTAATTCGTATGAGTGGCGACAACTGCATACAAATTGCACAAAAGTTTTTTAAGCCCTTTCCCAAGGCAGCCAATCTGCTTAAGGTGGGTAGGCTAAGCACGCAAAGCTTTGACGAGCAAGCAATGTGCGTGTATTTTAATGCACCCCACTCCTACACGGGCGAGGACATGGTGGAGTTTCATTGCCACGGGGGCGTTGCTATTTCCAGCGCAGTAATTGAAACCTGCTTAAAAAACGGTGCAAGGATGGCTCAAAACGGCGAGTTTAGCAAGCGTGCCTTCATCAATGGCAAGCAAAACCTAACAAATGCCGAGGGCATAATAGAAATGATTGATGCCGAAACAAACGCTTGTGTAAGGGCGGGCGTCAACCTGCTTGAAAACAAGCTTGGATCAACCACCGTTGCCATACAGGACGAGCTTACCGACGTAATTGGTCAAACAGAGGTTGCGTTGGATTACCCCGAGGAGGATTTGGAGCTTCCAACTCTGCAACAAACTCAAGTCAGGCTGCAGCAAAGCATCGACAAAATTGACAAGCTGCTTGCCACCGTGCAGGAGGGTAAAATACTTAAATACGGCATCAACGTTGCCATCATTGGCGAGCCAAACGTAGGCAAAAGCAGTCTATTGAATGCTTTTTTAAATACCGATCGTGCAATAGTGTCGGATATTGCCGGCACAACACGTGACGTATTGACCGAAACGATTGTGTACAAGGACGTAAAATTTAACTTTGTAGACACAGCAGGCATCAGGGAAACAAGCAATCCCATCGAGGCCGAGGGTATCAAGCGTGCCAACAAGGCCATCGAGCAAGCCGACGTTGTGCTGTTTGTTGTAGACGACCAATACAACACTGAAAGCTTTAAGTGCAACACCAAGGTAGTAAAGGTTTTCAACAAATGCGACACCTACACCACCCCTGTTGAGGAAACTGACAGCCAAATTGCCATCAGCGCCAAGTACAATCAAGGCGTAGAAAGGCTTAAGCAAAAAATTTACGATATGTTTAGTGTAGGACAAATAGATTTGTCTCAGGTAATACTTACAAACGCACGCCACGTTGATTGCCTACAAAAGGCAAAGGGTGCATTGGAGGAAGCATATCAAAGCAGTCTGTGTGACACCTTGGATTGCGTTGCAGTAAAGCTTAAGGAGGCGTGGGATTACCTTGGAGAAGTGACGGGAACCAGCGCAAGCGAGGAAATTATCAATCGAATTTACAGCAAGTTTTGTTTAGGAAAGTAATATGAAAAACTACGACGTAGTTGTTGTAGGTGCAGGCCACGCAGGATGTGAGGCAGCACTTGCAGCAGCAAGACTCAATCTAAATACAATCATTTTTGCCACCAGCCTTGACACCGTTGGTTTTTTGGCGTGCAACCCCAGCATTGGCGGCACGGCTAAAGGCCAAATGGTAAAGGAAATTGATGCGTTGGGCGGTCAAATGGGTATAAATGCCGACAAAAGCCTGCTTCAAATGCGGATGCTAAACAAGGGCAAGGGCCCGGCTGTGTATTCGCCAAGAGCGCAGGTTGACAAGCATGCCTACCATCAAAATATGAAAAACACGCTGGAGGCAACAACTAACCTTACAGTGCGTCAAGGCGAGGTTGTAAGCGTTGTTGTGGGCGAAAATGGCGGCTACGTTGTGCAAACAGCCGTAGGTCTGACCTACAGCGCCAAGGCAGTAATTTTATGCTGTGGCGTCTATCTAAACAGCCGTTGTATTGTGGGCACTCACAGCCAAGACAGTGGTCCAAACGGATTTTTAAACGCTAAAAGGCTTACGCAAAGCATTGTCGACCTTGGATTTACCGTGCGCCGCTTCAAAACAGGCACCCCTGCCCGTGTAAAGATGGCAAGCGTGGATTTTGACAAGATGATTGAGCAAAAGGGCGAGGAGGGCAGCAGGCCGTTTTCGCAGCTTACCGACAAAATTGACGGAGAAAAGCGTAGCTGCTACCTGACCTACTCCACCGAGCAAACCAAAGAAATTATTTTACAAAACAAAGCGCTTGCACCCATTTTTAATGGCTCTATTGACGGTGTAGGACCAAGATACTGCCCATCCATCGAGGACAAGGTTGTACGCTTTTCCGACAAGGAAAGACATCAGCTCTTTTTGGAGCCCGAGGGCGAATTTACCAACGAATACTACGTACAGGGCGCATCCAGCAGTATGCCTGCCCACGTGCAAGAGCAAATATATCACTCCATTTTGGGGCTGGAAAACGTTGAAATTATGCGTGACGCCTATGCCATCGAATACGACTGCATTGACGCAACCGAGTTGGATTTGACGCTTATGTCCAAAAAGCTGCCGGGATTGTTTTTTGCGGGACAAATCAACGGCACAAGTGGCTACGAGGAGGCTGCAGGCCAAGGGCTTGTGGCAGGTATCAACGCAGAAAGGTGGATAAATGGCAAGGAGCCGTTTATCCTTAACCGTGACAACAGCTACATTGGCGTGTTGATTGAAGACATCACCACCAAGGAAAGCTTCGAGCCGTATCGTATGATGACCAGCCGTGCCGAGCATCGCCTGCTGCTTAGACAGGACAATGCCGACCTTCGCCTTACTCAACTTGGACGGGACGTAGGGCTTGTGGACGATGTTCGCTACAACAAGTATTTAGACAAGCTAAATCAAATACAAGAGGCGCAAAAGCTGCTAAAAAAGGTGTACGCTCCCCGTCTTTTGGAGCAAATGTTTGAGGAAATTGGCGAGCCTATGCCAAAGGCAGGCTTGTCGGTCAACGACCTGTTTAAGCGCAACAACGTCACCTACAAGCTGCTACAAAAGCACCTAAATTTGTTTTGCGAATTTGGCGACGACGTGATGGAGCAAATTGAAATAAATGCAAAGTATCAGGGTTACATCGAAAAGCAGCTTGTGTTGATAGAAAACGCACGCAAGCTGGAGGACAAGCTGTTGCCGGAAGACGTTGACTATATGCAAATTGACGGGCTGCGTATCGAAGCACGACAAAAGCTTAACAAAATCAAGCCCAAAAATCTTGGTCAAGCCAGCCGTATATCGGGGGTGTCGCCGGCAGACGTGCAAATTTTGATTGTCTACCTTGCACAAAGGAGAAGCAAATGAGTGCACAACAAATATTTGCCAAGTATGGGTTTTGCTTGACTGACAAGCAGCTGCAGCAATTTGATCAATACTACAACTATTTGGTGCAAACCAACGAAAAGTTTAATCTTACAGCCATCACACAGCACGACGAGGTGTACGTAAAGCACTTTGTGGACAGCATGCTGGGAGCAACCTTCATCAAGGAGGGAGCCACGGTGTGTGACGTGGGCGCAGGGGCAGGATTCCCCTCCGTACCACTAAAAATTTTGCGAAGCGACCTTGACGTCACCATGGTTGACAGCCTAAACAAGCGTGTCAACTTTTTGGTAGAGGTGGGGGCGTTGCTTGATATTAAGCTAAATGCCGTGCACAGCAGGGCCGAAGACTTTGCAAAGGGCAACCGTCAAAGGTTTGACGTGGCAGTCGCCCGTGCAGTAGCCCCGCTCAACGTGCTGTTGGAGTATCTTGCACCACTTGTAAAGGTGGGAGGAACCATTTTGGCTTACAAAACGGACGAAGCCGAGCTGCAATCAGCCCAAAATGCCATCAAAACGTTGGGGCTTAGGGTAAAACGTGCCCATCACTTTGATCTGGAGGGCGCAAGCAGGTGCGTGCTGGAGCTCACAAAGGTAACGCCAACCCCACCAAAGTTTCCCCGTGGGCAAAATCAGCCACGCAAAAACCCATTGTAACAAAGTTTATTTGGCGCAAATTTGGATTTTACTATTGAAATTACCCTGCGCCTGTGTTATATTATATAGTAGAGTTATTTTGGAGGCTAACTATGATAGCAGGATTCTTTGTGATATTGTTTTTGGCAGTTGTTGCTGTAGGAGTATTGCTTGTTTTGAAAGCAAAAAAGGACAAAACAACAAAGATTGTGGGTATTGCTGTTGCTTGCGTTGGTGTTTTGGCACTAATTACCGTGCCTGCAAGCATCAGGACCATTCAAACGGGCGAAATTGCCGTTGTAAAGCACCTTGGTGAGGCAACAAAGGTTCGCACTGCAGGAACCTACTTTGACTTTTGGATTACCGAAAAGTACGAAATTTACGACGCAAAGGTGCAAAACCTTGAAATCAAGACAATGTCTTACTCTAAGGATGCGCAAACAATGGACGTTGTAATGATTGTTCAGTACCAAATTGACCAAACCAAAGCCATCGAAATTGCAAGGCAATACGGATCGGTTAGCATCATTGAAAACCGTCTGGCAAGCATTGCTGTGGAAAAGACCAAGTCAACGTTGTCGTCTTATTCGGCAATGACCATCATTGAGACTCGCTCGTCCGTTTCGCCTGAGGTAGAAAACGTAATCAAAATGGCAGTCGACGAGGAGTACTGTGTCAACATTGTGGCAGTAGTTTTGACAAACATCGATTTTTCCAGCGCTTTTGAGCAAACGGTAGAGGACAAAATGATTGCCGAGCAAGAAAAGCTTAAGGCAGAGTACGAAAAGCAAACGGCCATTGTCAATGCCGAAAAGGAGCTTGAGGTTGCCAAGCTTGCTGCCCAAGCAAAAATAGAGCAAGCCAAGGCTGATGCTCAATCTCAAATAGAAATTGCCAATGCCGAAGCAAAGGCAATAAAAATTAAAGCTATCGAGGTTGCACGTGCGCTGGGCTTTACCATCGACGAAAAGGTTGTAACCGACGAGGATGGCGCTGAAAGCATAGAGTACACCATCAACTTTGATGGCAAGTCTGCCGACGAAATTAAGCTTATTACCGATTACCTGCAATATATTGAGTATCTTGCTAAGTGGGATGGCAAATTGCCAAACGTTGTTACCGGCGATTCGTCCAGCGTAATCATCCCTACAACACCGGGTGGCTCTAATTAGACAACGCTACCCCACCAATTGTACCAATTTGTAATTTTTTGGAGAAAACTATGGGAAAAATTATTTCTTTTTCTAATCAAAAGGGCGGCGTAGGCAAAACTACGTCTGCCATCAACCTTGCAACCTACGTTGCCAAAGCCGGCAAAAAGGTGCTTTTGGTGGACTTTGACCCTCAAGGAAATGCTACCAGCGGATTTGGTGTAGAAAAAAACCAACTTGTCAAAAACTGCTACGATGTGCTGATGGGCGAGTGCTCTCCTTTGGAGGTTATCGTGCCTACAATGGTGGAAAATCTTGACATTTTGCCCTGCAATATGGACCTTGCAGCAGCCGAGGTAGACCTTGTTTCTATGCTTGCAAGGGAAAGCAGTCTAAAGCGTGCAATTGACCCAATTAAAGGCAACTACGACTTTATTTTTGTCGATTGTCCACCCAGCCTTGGATTGCTTACGCTAAACGCACTTGTTGCAAGCGACAGCGTGATTATTCCTATCCAAAGCGAGTTTTTTGCATTGGAAGGGCTCAGCCAGCTTGTCAACACCATCAAAATTGTAAAGCAAAGGCTCAACCCTGCGCTTACCATCAATGGCGTAATTTTGACAATGTACGACAATCGCACAACCATGTCTAAGCAGGTTACTGCCGAAATTTACAAGTACTTTGGCGACAAGGTTTACACCGTGCCGGTGCCTCGCAACATCAAGCTTGTTGAGTCGCCAAGCTTTGGTGTGCCCGTTGTTTTGCATGCACCAAAAAGCACTGGTGCTGCTTCGTACGAGGCTCTTGCAAAGCAATTTTTGCAAAGAGAAAACGCACTTTAATTACATTTTAACCACTTTTTTGGGGTACGTACCCCCACTAATTACTAATTGAGAGGAAATTTACTATGGCAGGAAACAAAGGACTTGGACGTGGATACGCATCGCTTCTTGGATTAAACGACGTGGACGAGCTTGTCAAGCCGACCACCCCTACAACCGACACGGCAGGCAAGGAGGGTGCCGAAATTTTGCTTTCCATTGCAGATATCGACCCCAACTACGAGCAACCACGCAAAACGTTTGACGAAACGGCTTTGGCCGAGCTTGCACAAAGCATTGCAACGCACGGAGTAATTCAGCCAATTGTTGTAACGCCCATTGGCAAGCGCTTTATGATTATTGCCGGCGAGCGTCGTTTTAGAGCGTCCAAGCTGGCCGGCAAAACGCAAATTCCTGCCGTAATCAAACACTACACCCCACAACAAATAAAGGAAATTAGCCTTATTGAAAACCTGCAACGTGAGGATTTGAACCCAATTGAAGCAGGACGTGCAATCAAAACGCTTATGACCGAGTTTAATATGACTCAAGAGATGGCTGCAGACCGAATTGGCAAAAGTCGCTCGGCAATTGCCAACACCTTGCGTTTGTTGACGTTGGACGAGGGTGTAATTGAGCTAATCGAAAAGGGTAGACTTTCGGCAGGCCACGCACGCACGTTGGTTGTAGTTGCCGACAAGCAACAGCAGTACAAGCTTGCACTTAAGGCGTGCGACAACCAAATGAACGTAAGAGAAATGGAAAAGGCTGTAAAGGACTACCTCAATCCAAAACCCAAAAAGCCTGTCAACACTGAGCGCAGTCTGGAGCTTGAGGAGCTTGTCAACAACATGCAGCGTGCTTTTGCAACCAAGGTTTCGGCTGTGGGCAACGGCAACAAGGGACGCATCTACGTGGATTACTTCACAAAGGACGATTTGGATCGTATTTGTGCATTGGTTGACGATTGGATGAAGGTTAAGTTTACCGAAGAAGAAAACTAAGTAAAACAACGATTGATGGGGTACCATTAGTCGTTTTTTTATAATTTTTAGCAATTTTTATGCTGTTTTGGCGCTTTTTGCAGTATTTGCATAAGCGCCACTTTTTTGTGCTACAGGCCTCTTGCAAGCAATTTGTAGACGGCGACCGTGCTGCTTTGTATTGAATAGTGCGCCCTGCTTGCTACGATGCAATTGTTGTGCAATGTTGTATATAGCTTTTGCAAATGCTGACAATGTTTGTGGCAACAGGTGTCAATTGTGTTTTTTTGAAATGGAGTTTTTGTTTGTAAAATTTTGTTGAAATGGCGCATTGATGGGGTACCATTGGTCGATTTTTAGGCAATTTTAGTGTTTTTTGTTGTGTTTTGTCCTGCAATTTAGCAAAAGGCTGTCTGGTGAAGCCTCTTTCCCATGTGTTGTGTGTCTTTGGCTATGATGCAATTTTACAGCAGGCGACCGGTGGCTTGACTTGTATATGTAGGGCGTGTTTTGTATCAGGGTTAGCTGTAGTTACCCCCCCTCTTAGACAAGGTTGCATCTAAAAAACACCCCCTCGTTGCCCCCCCCTTGCAACACTATTTTGACAAATTGCACCCCCATATGTCACAATAAGTGTCATTTTTTGTCTAATGTCCCCACC
>JAFVXX010000056.1 GCA_017500905.1 Clostridia bacterium | reverse complement strand
CGGTTTGCACCTCTTCATCCGTTTTGCCCGTGGTATCTTTGATTGCGTCAATGTCGGTAATTTTGTATTTTACAAACATAATGCAATCAATTGTTCCGGAGTTGTCGGTAAGCTTAAATTTGCAAATGTGCAAATTGGGGTTGTTTTTTGCAGCCTTGATACTTTTGTCGGAAATTTTTCCACAAATGGTTGCAAGCTGCTTTGGCTCTCGAATGTCAACTATGTATCCGGGAGTTGCAACAACCTTTTTACCTATGTATTTCATCACGTCGTCTACGGCAAACCTGCGAATAGGCTTGTTTAGCTCCTTACTGATTGCAAGCTGAACAAGCTTTTCTTGATCTTGAACAAGCTTTTGAATATCAACAGGGACGGAGGACTTTTGAAGTGTAAAGCTGAGCCTATAGCAGGAATATCCTGCAAAAAAGCTGCTAACTTCCTTTACGACGTTTGATTCCAATGCAAGATTGTACAAAAACTCTTGCAAAACAAGGGTTACGGCAAAGCTTCTATCGCCTTTTTTTGCGACTACAACGTCTGTAGACTTGATGCCAACAAAAAAGGCAAACATTTTTTTGAGCCTCTCAATGCAAAACTTTTGCAACGACACCTCGCTGAATACATCTGCCTGCAAAACTGTTGTGCAGTAAAAGTTGGAGGGAGCACAGCTTTTGACCACAGCAAAAATTGCGTTTCGATCAGCCGACGACAGCAAAGTTGTGTCGGGGAAAGAAACGACGCAATTGATTTTTTTTGTGGTTTTGGAAACGACAATTTCCCTTACACGCAAATCAGGATACTGAGGAAATCGCTCGTTGAGCTTTGCTAAAATCAATTTACACTCCTATTTGACCAAAAGATCAATTTCATTAAAAAACTCTTGCAAGGCAACGTCTTCATTTACGGTTTTGTAAACCTTGCCATGCTTAAAAAACACAAATTTACCCTTACCGCCTGCCATTCCCAAATCGGCATCAGCACATTCGCCCGGGCCATTTACTTCACATCCCATAACGGCAATTTTAAGTCGCTTAGGAATGTCCTTAACCTTGTTGTACACTGCTTGCGCAAAGACCTCGAGGTCGACTGAGCACCTGCCACACTTGGGGCAAGAAACAAACTCGACGACATCCAGCATACCAACAGAGCCCAAAATTTGCTTTGCCGAAAGCACCTCGTCAACAGGGTTGGCGGTTGCGGACACTCTGATTGTATCTCCAATGCCATCCAACAACAACGATCCAATTCCCACGGCATTTTTGACAAGTGCCTGTGGATAGGGGCCTGCCTCGGTTACACCAATGTGAAGTGGGTAATCAAATGTGGATGCAATCAACCTGTTGACAACAACTGTTTCTGCAACGGATGACGACTTCATCGACAACACCAAATTGTCAAAGCCTCTGTCCTCAAACATATGGACGTAATCTGTCAAATTGGCCACCATTGCATCAATTTTTGTAGGGTAATTTTGCAAATATTGCTTGCCAACGGAGCCACCATTTACACCAATTCGTATGGGGGCGTTGTGCATTTTTGCGCAATCAACAATTTGCGAAATGCCATCAGCTGACACATTGCCGGGATTGATACGTATTTTGTCAGCACCATTTTCCAATGCAGCAATTGCAAGGGTGTAATCAAAGTGCACGTCGGCAACGATTGGGATGTTTACCTTGCACTTAATATCCGCTAAGGCTTTTGCACATTGATGGGTTTTGACGGCAACACGAACGATGTCACAGCCTGCATTTTGCAGCTGCAACAGCTGATTTACAACCAAATCCACGTTGTTTGTTTCAACGTTAGTCATGGATTGAATTGCCACTTTGTTTCCGTTGCCAATTGCAACGTTACCTATATGTACAAGTTTTGTCATACTACAACTTAATTAAGTCAATCATGACTACAAAAATCATCATTGCGACAAGTCCTACAGTGTTAATTATCCCCTGCACCTTACGATTAATTGGCTTTTTACGTATTGCTTCCACCAAGACAAACAAAATTTGGCACCCATCCAATGCAGGGATAGGAAGCAAATTGAAAACTGCAAGATTTACCGAAATCATTACAATTAGGGACAACACGTTGCCAAATCCTGATGCCACAACCTGACTTGCAATGGAAATTGTAGTCAATGGGCCACCTACCTCGGACAACCCAACAGCACCTGTAATCATACCACCCAGCGTTGACAAAATAAACCATGCCATGTCAAAGCAATACGGAATACAACGACGAAGTGAATCTACAAAGCTGTACTTCATCTTTTGATATGTCGTAATCATGCCAATACCGGTATATTCGCTTTCCTTGGTTTGCACCTTGGCAAACTCTGCCTTGTCAACGTCATCAAAGGTTACAAACCTGCCATCTGTCGTCAAAACAACCAGTTGAAATTTGTCACCTGCAGCGTCGTAAGCATGCTTAAAGGCATCGGCGCCTTCGATAACGTTGCCGTCAATTTTGTACAACGTATCCCCTGGAACAAGCGTATGCTTGACGCCATCGGCATCATAACCCGTGCACGGAATTGAGGTTGCGTATACGTAGGTAGTAACGTACTTGTTGCGTCTAAGCCCCTTAAGCTCCACCTCTTGGCCATTTCTGATTACCGTAAGGTCAAACACGTCGTCCTTTATGTAGCCCGAAAAATTGGCTGCAACGTACACTTCCCTTCCATCAACCTTGTAAATGATGTCGCCGGGTTGAAGCAGCTCACGATTTTCCACAACAGCGTAATCATAGACCTTGTCCACGGCAACAACGGTGTCACCAAAGCACGAAAATACCACTACTGCAATCAAAATTGCCGAAATAAAGTTGAACAACGCACCCGAAAGCAGCACTATTATGCGTTTCCAAGGCTTTTGCTTGTTGAAGGATTGAGCGTTGTCGCCCTCTTCATTTTCGCCCTCAAAGGCACAAAAACCGCCTAAAGGAAGGGCACGAATGGACACAACCTCACCCGACTTTGTCTTGCGTGAAAAAAGCTTTGGACCCATACCAATGGCAAACTCGTTGATCTTAAACTTCAACAGCTTGCCCGCAGTGTAGTGTCCAAGCTCGTGTATAGTAATCATAAAGAGCAAAACGACAAACGCTAAAAGAATGTTGCCAAATTGCCCAAATTGTATTGCAAATGCTAAGTTTTGTAACAATTTACTTCTCCAAAAATTTTATTGTATGCTTACGGACAACATCATCCCAATGCTTGACAGCATCCAAGGTGTACTCTGCGTCGCAAAGCTGTTGCTCGTAAGTATCAATCATATATCTTACTGTTGAATATATGCTTAAAAAAGGCAGCTTACCCGCCAAAAAATAGTCTACGCAAACGTCGTTGCAGGCATTCATTACGGTTGCACAAAGTGGATGCTTGAAGTAAACCTCGTGCCCAAGCCTTGCACACGGAAAGCTTGCTTCATCCACCTTACAAAATTGCAATGATGAAATAGTTGTCAAATCCAATGGCTTTACGTTGCAGCTTACTCTTTGAGGATAGGTCAACGCATATTGAATAGGCAGCTTCATGCTGGGCAACGAAAGTTGAGCAATTACGCTGTTGTCATCAAATTGTACCATCGAGTGAACAATGCTTTGAGGATGTACGACAATCTCCACCATGCTTGCATCTACGTCAAACAGGTAGCATGCCTCCAACACCTCAAACGCCTTGTTCATCATTGTTGCGCTGTCAATCGTTATTTTTGCACCCATATTCCAATTGGGATGCTTCAAGGCATCAGCAGGAGTTACGTTTTGCAGCTGATCAGCTAATTTTCCTACAAAAGCACCGCCACTTGCCGTCAAATAAATCTTAGATGGCTTGTTGATGCTGCCTTGCAAGCATTGCCAAATTGCGCTATGCTCACTGTCAACAGGCAACAGCCTGGATTTGCTGCCCTTCAAGGCATCAATCACCAGCTTGCCTGCAGTAACAAGCACTTCCTTGTTGGCAAGAGCGACGTCAATGTTGTGCTCGATGCAGTACATAACGGCATCAAGTGCGACAATACCTCGAGTTGCAATTACGGCAACGTCTGCCTCCTTTACAGCATCAACAAGGCACTCCACACCATCACGACTTATCAAAGCCGCATACTGTGGAGCAAATTTTTCTACCTGTTGACCAAGCAACTTGTCGTTAGAATATGCCACAAGTGACCAAACAACAAATTTGTCAGAGTTTTCGAATATCACTTCCAGCGTTTGTGTACCGATCGATCCGGTACTACCCAAAATAGCAACCCTTTTCATACTAAATAATAAACATGTATACCGATGCAACAAACACAGCATTAAGCATTACGCCGTCAAGACGGTCCATAACACCACCATGCGCACCCAAAATTTTGCCGTAATCCTTTATGCCACAATGACGTTTGATCAAGCTTGCAAGCAAGTCACCAATTTGAGTCAGCACAGAGCCAATCAGGCCTATTGCGACGTAGACGATTACTAGGTTGGGCGTTGACAAGCCGTGTATGCTTAGACCAAGGCCTTCGCCAAATATTTGCCAAACCTCAAACACCCAATATACCAATGCCGAGCCAAGCAATCCTCCAGCCAAGCCACCAATCGAGCCCTCAATTGTTTTGTTTGGGCTGATATTTGGGCAAAGCTTATGTTTTCCAAACAAAATGCCAACAAAGTAGGCAAACACGTCAGTCAAGGCCGATACGGCAAAAATAAATGCAAATCCAATTGCATTGTAAGGTAGCAATTGCGAGTAGCGTTGCCCCTTTACGATGCTCCAGCTGTCCACAACAATGTAGTCGTAGACAGGTGAGGCTTGACTTATGTATTGCGTGCTTGCACATCTGTTGATGTACAGCATGGATGCCATAAGCAAACCGGGGTAAATAAATATAAAGGCTATGTAAAACAACGATTCGGGACGCTTTGCCGTCAACGCAGTAATTGTCGAAAAGCAAAACAGCAGCAATGTCAAAAATACAATTCCAACGTAGCCAAACAATATGTAAGCAGGACCAATACCCATACCGTAAGCCCAAATAATCCAACTGAAGCTGTCCGGGATACGCTCCTTGCCCAAGGCTCTGCGCATTTCAATTACAGCAATAAGCATCACTACCGAAATAAGTATGGCTTCAATTTCACGCAAAAACATGTAATGCCTGCTAAATGCAGCCATTACAACCATGCCCACCATAAATATTCCTACCAGTATTCCTACCAGTATTCTGT
>JAFVXX010000055.1 GCA_017500905.1 Clostridia bacterium | reverse complement strand
GAGAAAAATCCTTCTATTCTTGCTCTGTTCGTTTTTATGAATGAATTGATGCTTACGCATCATGAATTGGCTCCGCCATGATTTCTCGCTTCGCTCCATGAATTGAATTGCAACTAATGTGCCGTAAGGCACAATTCATGCAGCAGGCAATTCACGAAGCACGGCTTTCAATTCACGAGGGCCGTAATGTTGCAATTCATTGCGTGTTCTCCGTTAAGGATAACACGCATAATGCTTAAACGCTTTTTTTGCTGTAAAACTTACTTTTGAAATATACCGTATTTGGTTTTTATTCTGTTTATTTTTGTTAAAAACGGCTTTGCTAAAACAAGCAAAAACACAACGTTAGATACTGCGTACATTGCCATAAAGGGCAGGCTGGTGCCAACGTAAGATAGGTAGCGCACAAAGTTGAAACTGCCCTCCATTGATACCGTGCTCCACACGTCCATAAGCAACGAATATGCAACGCCGCCTACAAGCCCAGCAAGGGACAAAATCCAACGATTGGGCGTTTGCTTTTTGTAAAACACAGCACCGGAAACAAACCCTAAAATGCCCCAAACAAACATTTGAAAGGGTGTCCAAGGTCCTTGACCAAAAAATATGTTGGATACAATTGCCGTCAAACTTCCCACCATAAAGCCACTTTCTGCACCCAAAGCAATGCCTGCAATAATTGTAATGGCAGTAACGGGCTTAAATGCAGGAATAGGGCTAAATGCAAGTCTGCCTATTACAGAAAACGCTGTCATCACGGCAATTACAACAATTTCTCTTGCTCCGTTTTTGCCCTTTTCAAATCTAATAAAAAAGGGAACGCAGGAAAGCAATGCAATTACCATAGAAATTACGTTGTATTTTCTATCTTCAAACAGCCAAACACCCAACACAATCAACAAGGGAATTGCAACAAGCATAATTGCCAATCCGATGGCCTTTTTTACCTTTTGTTTTTTGCCTGGCATCTACTTGGCCCCCTTGTTTAGATTGCACAACTCTACTGCCATATCAACGGTTACTGCATTTGTAAAATATGGGCGAGTCATACGGGCCGTTGCCGTAGTGTAGTATCTGTTTGTTGCAAAAAAGTCCACACGGTTGTCGCACGATACAATTTGTCCATCAAAAAACATAGCGCATCTGTCGGCGTGTTCGGCGGCAAACTCTACGTCGTGGGTGACCATTACAATGGTTTTGCCGTCTTTTTTTAGAGCATCAACAACCTGTGCAAAGGTTTGCTTAGAATACGCATCCAGTCCCTTGGTTGCTTCGTCCAACAAAATTATGCTTGGTTTCATAAGTAATATTTTTGCCAATGCCGCCTTTTGTTGTTCACCACCCGACAAATCGTACGGGTGACTTTGATACAAGTGAGCAATGTCCAACTTTTGTGCAACCTCTTCCACCATGGACTTGCATTGTTCTACATTGGCATTTACAACCTTTGCCGTTTCCATTAAGTCATCGTAAACAGTAGATTTGACAAACAAGTTTTGTGGGTTTTGTGGAAGGCACGCAATGTTGCCACGATATAGGCTGTTGCCGTTGTAGTCCTTTATTTTTTTGCCCCACAATCGATATTTGCCCTTGTACAAGCGTTTTAGGCCTGACAAAACACGTAAAAGCGTTGTTTTGCCTGCTCCGTTTGCCCCTAAAATACACAAAAACTCGTTTTTGTAAACTTCAATATCTACACCGTTTAGCACGTCTGGCAAGTCTCTTTCGTATCTAAAGTAACCTTCGGAAATTTGCAAAGCAACCTCTTGCCGGCTTGCTTTTTCAAAGGAACAGGTAGTGTTGCTTCCTGCAAAGTTGGATGCAATATATTGCTTACCTTCGTTTACCGTAAGGGGAGTTTGTCCCGTGCCTTGTGTTTTGTAAAACACCCTTACTGCAGTAGGCAAAGCCAAGCTCATTTTGTGCGACATATCATCGTTGGCAAGCCTTTGCCCTATGTTGCGTGGCGTATCGCACAAAAACACTTGGGCTTTGTCCATCAAAACAACCTTGCTTGCCATAGGAAAAACTTCTTCCAAACGGTGCTCGGCAATGATAATTGTAACGCCCAGTTCCTGATTTATCTTGCGTAGCGATTGCAAAAACTCGGATGCAGCAATTGGGTCTAATTGTGCCGTTGGCTCGTCCAAAATCAAGACGCTTGGATTCATTACCATAACCGATGCCAAAGAAAGCAGCTGCTTTTGCCCGCCTGATAGTTCGCAGGTTCGTTTGTGATACCAGCTTCCAATACCAAAAAACCCACAAATTTCGGCAACTTTACGACGAATAACGGCTGTTTTTTCGCCAAGACTTTCCAATCCAAAGGCAAGTTCGTGCCAAACCTTGTCCGTAACCGTTTGGTTTTCGGGGTTTTGCATAACGTAGCCGATTTCACACACCGATTGCTTTTCATCCAAATTTTCTATGTTGGTGCCGTTGTAGGTGATTTGACCTTGCAGGCTTCCGTTGGGACGAAGTTGCTTTTTAAGCAGTTTAAGCAAAGTGGTTTTGCCGCAACCAGATTCGCCACAAAATAGAACAAAATCACCCTGATTTATTTCTAAATTGATGTCACGCAGTGCCTTGTTTGATGCACCCTGATATGTAAAACTTAAATTTTTGATTTCAAGCAACGCCATAGCACGTTCTCCTTTACTTCTAATATGGTTGGGGCAAAGGCAAACGCTGTGATAATTGCATATGCAACTATCTGCAACGCTTGCAAACTGATGGGCGACAACGTGGGGTAGAAGTTGAAGTCTACCGTCCCCAAAACTATCAGTACAATGCTGGCTGTGCCCACAAGTATAAACAATGCACACAAAATTTTGTCGCTTGCAGTCATTTTGTAAATTGCGTAACTACTACGCCCTTTTAGGCCATATCCTCTTGCACGCATGCTGTCGGCAGTATCAATGGAGCTTTCCAAGCTGTTGGTAAGTAGTATGGATAGCACCCTAAACTTACTACGGATTTTGTCCACCATGCCCTTGCCGGAGTAAATCCCCAATGCCTTTTGTGCTTCGTCAATTTCTTTGTACTTGCGTTTAAGCTTTGGGATAAAAGCAATGGACATAGAAAGCACTAACGAAAGCTTGGGAATAATCCTGCCAAACAAGTAGATAAACTTGTCGCTTGTCATAACTGTGCTGTAACACTTAAACCAGTAAAACACGCTCATTATCATCATGGATGCAAACACGCCATACAAAATGGCTTCTTTGGTTACAGGGTTGTCGTTTAGAAAAAACAAAATTGTTTCGCCCTTGTGCACAAAAATGGGGTTGGTTGCCGATAGCAAAATTAGAAGTGGAAGGTTGTAGGCAAGCGAAACCATCAGCTGTCTACCACCAATAAGCATGCCACAAAAAACAATGCTGGATAGGTAACTTACTGCTATTACAACAGGGTTGGTTGTAAGCATAGAAATTGCTATCATCAAGGCAAAGTACACAAAAGCTACTGCAGGGTGAAGTCTATCAAAGTATTTCATATCAACTCATCTCCCAGTAGCAACCTACGTCTCGTCCTAAATCACAGGTGTAGCACCAAATAATTTCGTCGCCGTCCTGTAAGGTGTAACGGTCGCAACCAACCTGAGGAAACTGCCCGTTTACCATAAACATCCAGCCGGACAATTCGCCACAGCTAAACTCGTACAAGTGGTTGATGCCCTCTACGTAGGTGCTGGCGTAGTTGATGCTGTAAATGCACTCCATTTGTATTTGGTTGTGTCTAATTGCTCTATCCAAAATGTTGTAAACTGTGTCGCCTTTGCGCAAAACGTACTCGGTACGTTGCAAAATTACACCGTCTTGTGGAACGTACTTTTCTTGACGCAAAGCAGGGTCAAGCTTGTCCCAATTGTCCAAAATGGTGTCGCATCTAATAGATAGATACACTGTTTGGCTATCTTCGGTTATGTCGTCAAGGTGAGTAAGATAGTAATCTTCTACCGATTGTATTTTTGTGCCGGTAAACACCAAAATCAACACGAAAATTACTATGCAAATAGCAAATAAATCCTTTTTCACTCGTCACTTTCTTGCATCAACTTTGATGCTTTCTCCTTTTTGCGTTTTCTAACGTTTGCAATTACTATTGCTGTGGCAACGCCTGCTACGGCAACGCATACACCACTGATGATTAGTGCTGTTTGCAAATTTTCTACTTGTGTTTTGCACTTAAGCAAGCCTTCTACGTCGCTTGCTTCAAGCTGTGCTTGGTCGTATGACGAAAGTGCCATGTATCTGTTGTAAATATCTTGTACAACCTTTTTGTCGGATAGAGATATGCTATCAAATGGGTACAAATGTTGTTTGATGTCGGCTTTGAGCAAATCAATTTGTGCTTGCAACTCGTCAATGGCATTTTTAGCCTTTTCAAGTTTTATATAGTAGTCTTGCTTGCCTTCAAAATCAAAGCAATTGCTTATTTTACTAAACAATCTCAAAACTTCCGCACGATGCTCGGTAGTAAGTACCGTTGGCAAAGAGTTTGTTGCATTTACGTCTGCATCGGTAAAAATTTCCATAGGAGTAATTACGCCCGCATCGCCGCTGTTGAAATCCATTACTTCTTCGTAGTAGGTAATGCCAGCCTTATTTAACAGCTGCGACAATTTTGCGTAGTTGTTTACGTAACTTCGCTCCAACGAAGGTATCGCCCAATAGGCATTGTAAACTCCTTGTAACTCCAACGTGGAAGTGCTTTCGTCAAGCAATTCTATTTGAGCTTCCACCTGTGCAATTTGTTCTTTCAACGCTGGGCTTTGCTCCGATCTCAAGTCAAACAATCTGCGCATGCCGTTTTGGTAGCGATGAATTGCTACCATGCCGTAAAGCGTTTGCTCGCTTGCCATGGTGTTTGACTTGTCGGGAAGCGACGAGGGGTTTTCGGGGTCGTACACCGTTGCGTGGATAAATCCTCCGTCGGCATTTTGAAAGGACATAATTGCATCGTAAATTGTGTTGCCGTCCTTGATAAAGCGTGCGTCAGTAAAAATATCTACACCAAGCAAGCACAAAGCAACTGCAACTTGAACTGCGCTTTCGCAGTTTTCCGTACCCCAGCTTGAATATCCTCCGTCTGCGTTTTGTGCCAAAGATAGCCAACAAATTGCTTCGTCAATGACGGTGCGCACTTTTTTTGTGATGAGGCTACCGTCTGCTTGCAGTTTTTTGTTTGCATAGGTGTACTCCTTTTCGCTGTTGTAGTAAGGCGCAAGGGCTTGTATTGCCATACCCGTCATATCCGGATCGCTAACGTTACCCGTCAATGCCCAGCCACCGTCGGCAAGTTGACGGTTTAATATGTTTAGTATCATATCATCACGGGAATAGTAGGCGTCTTGAGGCACCTCGTATTGCATGCTGTCCACAGCAATAAGTCCCCAAATAAAGCCGTTTATGCCCTGCTTGCCTAAAATGCCGTTGCCCTTTGCGTCCACACGATTGTACGTGCCATCTGCAATGAGGTCAATGTCTCCGTTTGTACCCATGCGACGTGGATTGCCACCCGACGCAAGCACGGCAAGCGCAATGCGATGCCACTCGGTTGCCTTTGCTTTGTCAAGCTTTGCCGAAGTTTGGTAGCGCTTTTGCACGTTGTCGTCTAAAACGGCAAGGTAGCCATCTTGATTGTCCTTTACACCCAGCCGTCCCAGTCCAATAGGGTACCAATCCCCTGGCGTTGTGCCTGCCTGCGTCAAAAAGGTGTCGTTGAGCAGGTAGCCGTCGGAAGTTGAGCCCACGTTGGACTTTTTCCAATCAATAATTTCCAACGCCACGTTGTAGGGCGTTTTTTGCTCGCTTGCAAAAGCACTTAAAGGGATACTAAACAGTATCCCTAAAAGTACAATTGTTGTTAGTGTAATGGCGCAAAATGCGCAAGAAAGGCTTTGTTTCATTGTTGTTTTGCATCAATTAGTGCTTGTAAAGCAACACAAGCTGTGTCAAGTTGGTCTTGTGTTACGCCAAAGGTGCTGATGGTTTTAAGAGCATCGGTGATATCTACGTCAACATTCAACGCTTGTGCAATAAGTTTAGTAAGATTGTCTCTGTTTACGTTTTCAAAATAAGGGTCGCCCCAAAATCCACCGTCGCCAATATCCGAGCCGTAAGCAAGTGTAAATTGCACCCTAATTACGTCACCGTCTTGTGGAACGTGGTCGCAAAAACCAACGTTAGGGAACACGCCGTTTACTGCATACATCCAGCCAGCGCCGTAAGTTACGTCAAACTCGCCAAGCGTGCCTTCTTCAGATACATATTCGTCCAAAGAGTAGCCGTTTTCTTCAAGCTTTGCACGTAGCGCTTCCGGTACGACAATGTTGGACGTATCCAATCCCGAAAGGGCACTCATGTAAAAACTACCACCTGCACTTAGATTTCCTTGATAGTCCATTTCTAAGCCGTGAATTTTTACAACGTAATCCAAAACGTACGCTGCAGTTAGGTTGGCTTTCATTTCGGCTGCGCCGGCAAAGCCGTAGGTGGTTGCCATTGCAGTAAGCGTTGCTTCGTCAAGAACAAGATTGTAGGGAGCAACAATGTAGCCCAGTCCCAAGGTAAAGCCCTCGATTGCAACCGTAACGGTGGTTGCAGCCTGCAAGTTGCACGTTACGTTGTAGGTAACCGTCTTGGTGTAAGTGCCGTCCGTTGCAGTAATAACTACGGTGTTTGCGCCTTCGACAAATACAAAGTTGTAGCTTGTTTTTGTGCTGTCATCCCAGTTGACGGTCATTGTTGTTCCATTTACTGTTACGCTAACGTTGTCTTTGCTAAGCTTTTCGCCACTTGCTTTTTTTGCCCATACGTCAAGTGTTGCCTTTGTGTTTGTAAAGACTTGACCTTCGGTGATGGTGGTTGTAATGGTTGGCTCTTTTGCAGTAATTTGCGCATCTGTTTCGATTGCGTCAATTGCCGTCTTTGCGTTTGCAAGGGCAGTTTCTACGCCTGCCACGTCGGTTGCATTGTCAATAGCCGTTTTGCCGTTTGCAATTGCCGTTGCAAGTTCGGTTTGTTGAGCTGGTCTGTATGCACTTGCATCTACGTATGTATCTAAGGTTGCTTTAGCAGTTGTCTTTGCGTTTGCAAGGGCAAGTGCTGTTTCTTCAGCAGTAAGCTCTGCATCAGTCTTGATGGCATCAACAGCCGTCTTTGCGTTTGCAAGAGCAGTTTCTACACCTGCAAGGTCGGTTGCGTTGTCAATGGCCGTTTTGCCGTTTGCAATTGCCGTTGCAATTTCGGTTTTTTGTGCATCACGGTAGTTGCTTGCGTCTTTGTAAGATTCCAATGCTGCTTTAGCTGTTGTTTTTGCATTTGCAAGGGCTTGAGCTGCTTCTTCTGCAGTCAATTCAGCATCCGTTTTAATTTCATCAATAACCGTCTTTGCGTTTGCAAGTGCCGTTTCTACACCTGCAAGGTCGGTTGCATTGTCAATGGCCGTTTTGCCATTTGCAATTGCCGTTGCAAGTTCGGTCTTTTGTGCATCACGGTAGTTGCTTGCGTCTTTGTAAGATTCCAACGCTGCTTTGGCTGTTGTTTTTGCATTTGCAAGGGCTTGAGCTGCTTCTTCAGCAGTAAGCTCTGCATCAGTCTTGATGGCATCAACAACCGTCTTTGCGTTTGCAAGTGCCGTTTCTACACCTGCAAGGTCGGTTGCATTGTCAATGGCCGTTTTGCCGTTTGCAACAGCAGTAGCAAGCTCGGTCTTTTGCGCATCACGGTAGTTGCTTGCGTCTTTGTAAGATTCCAATGCTGCTTTGGCTGTTGTTTTTGCTTCGTCCAAAGCAACGGCAATATCGTCAATCCATTGGGCAGTAAGTTGCAAATCCGCCGTCACCACAACTGTATCTGTAGCAGAGTAGCTTGTCTCGCCACTTTTCCAGCCGTTGAAGGTGTGGTTTTCTTTGATTGGTTGGTATTGCGACAAATCCAGCGTTGAGCCTTCTTTCAAGGTTAGCCCGTTTGTCAAATCTACCCCTGCAAGGGAGCCTCCGTCCAAATCAAATTGTACGGTAAAGGTAGGTGTGCCACAGGCCACCAGGCAAGTTACACATATAGATAAAATTAATAATAGTAAAAGTGTTTTATTTAATTTCATTTTGTTTTCTCCTTAATATTGTTTTTGAAATATGTTTTGTAAAAAATGTTGCTGTTTGTGCTCTATGCTGTTGAAACCATAATTACATCTCCTTGACCGTACCGATTTGGGCAAACAAAAAGAGGAAGATTGCCCGACTGAAAAAATCGGTTGCATTCTTCCTCGCCAAAAAATGTAACTATGCTAAAGCTTCTGACTTGAGAAAATCTCTTACAGCAACGGCGGTTGTTCTGGATTTGCACCAGATTGCTTTGTGTGTTTTGTTTTACTTGTTTTTAGGTGCCTTGACACCTGCAGCCTCCAACGCTCGTGGCCAAGGACCTAAAAAGGCCTTGATGGCAACCACCTCTTTGTCGGAAAAGTCCGAGCGTTTGGGAAATCGGTTTTCTCCCTGCTGTTTAAGCTGCTCGGCTTTTTGCTGCAGCAAAAGCAGGGCATCTTGCTTTGTTAGTTTTTTGTTCATAATCTCTCCAATAAAAAAACGCCTTTTTGCCTTGACAAGCAAAAAAGCGTAACTATTTCCATTGCAAAATTACAATAGAAATGGTTACGCTCTTCATGTCAAAAAACGCTTACCTCGCAATGTTTATGAGAATCCCGACTTATGCTTATGCAATCACGGTAATGAATGTTGCGACGGATTTTCACCGAACTTTCCTCTTTGTAAACAAAATATAAACAGCGAAATATATGTATCTTGAAGTATTGTACCCTTGTTTGGTAATTATGTCAACTAAAAAACACAACAATTATTTTATTTTTGCAGGCACGCCCAAAAGGAGAAAACAAAAAGCAGTCCATTTGTGTGGACTGCTTGTGTTTGCGACCAATACGGCGTCGCCTGCCGTTGGCGGAGGAAGAGGGATGGTGTGTTGCACACAACCCACGACTACGCAATTGCAAATTGCTTGTCCGCAAGGCTACCAACAATTCACTGGATTGTTGGCTTGACGCCTTGCGCCCTCTCAGGGTTCGAATCCCTCTTAATACTTTAGAAAATAAAAAATAGCCTACTCCGAATTAAGTTCGGATTAGGCTATTCTTGGCGGAGGAAGAGGGATTCGAACCCCCGTGGGCTTTCACCCAAACGGTTTTCAAGACCGCCTCGTTGTGACCGCTTCGATATTCCTCCGTATTTGGTTGCCTT
>JAFVXX010000054.1 GCA_017500905.1 Clostridia bacterium | reverse complement strand
TATGTGGCGAAGTACTAAACACCGAGCACGTAGACGACTCAATTGCTCAACACACAGCGGGCACCCCTGTACAAGAAAACGTCGTTGAAGCAACCTGTCAAGTAGTAGGCAGCTACGACCTTGTTACACGCTGCACGGTATGTGGCGAAGCAATGGCAACCGAGCATGTAACGGGTAGCCTTGGCACTTGCGAATACACGCTTGTTTCCCTTGGCGAAGCAGGTCACAAGCAAGTTTGTGGCGTATGTGGAGGGGACGGACAAACGTCCGAGCACGTATTTGGCGACAACCTAAAGTGCGAATGTGGCGAGCTTAAGACCTTGTCCATCACCGAAGCAAAGGCTTACAACGACAAATCCGTTGCCTTCAACGTCAAAGGCGTTGTAATTGGCTGGACGGGTAACTACGACGGTGGCTACGTTTGGTTGATGCTTAAGGACCTAAACAGCGACGAAGTAATGGCTATGCGTAAGGGCCTAAAGGCCGACCTTGGCACAACAGCCGATGCTGCACACGTTGGTGGCAGCAGCTGGCAAGCAGTAAGCTACTTTGAGCTGGGCGACATTGTTCGTATGCCTGCAAGCGCATTTGTCAACACAGCAAGCCAAGGTGGCGAAAACGGCAAGCCTGTTTTGTTCTTCCGTGGCGAAAGCTTTAATGCTAAAAACGCTCGTGAGTGGATCAACAAGTACAAGGTAGGCCACACGGATAACTACAGCATTTCTAAGGCAAACCCTGCATTTACCATCAACAGCCAAGCAACCTTGGAGGAGTACTGCACAGACTACAGCTACCACTGGAAAATTGTCAAGCTTGTTGGTACAGCCGAAAACCCACTTAAGTTTACAACCCGTGCTGCAACAAGCGCCGGTAAAGGCAACATCCAACGTGAGTACTTGTACATGTACTATGACAATGCTTCAAGCTTAGACGAGCAAAAGGTTGCAGGCGCATCCCCTGTACTTAGCAACTTTGGTAACTTGTTTAACCTAACCAACACACTAAGCTCCACGTTGTTTGGTCAAACAAACTACGAGGATCTCAACTTTGACGTTCCATACACCTTTGAAGGTGAAATTTACGTAATGCTTATAGGTGGATCTACAGCTTACTTCCACATGATTGTTTTGGATGACTCGTGCATCCAAAAGACAGGTGGTAGCGCATCTGCCGATTACGTAATGCCTCGCTTGGCAACAACCACCTTCTTTAGAGCAATGGAAAAGAAGGCTAAGGAAATTGGCATTGAAATTGGCAACCCAATCAACAGTGCAGTAGGCGTAAGCTACACCGTAAGCTGCGAAGACTTTGTAAAAATTGGTATTGCAGCATTAGAGCACGAAGAGTTGATGCCTATCTGGAACACAGCCGACTACAACACAACAATTAAGGATATGGACAATGAGGACATTGCTATTTCCATCAGCAACAAAATTCTTTACGACGAAAGCTGCATTGCCGACGTCCAAAGCAAGTACAAAATTGTTGGTGCTAAGTCGGGCGCATTAAACAGCAAGACGGATGACCGTCCATATTACGTTGCCAACATGCTTATGTTGGTAGAGGGCCCCAACGACACCATTTTGGTTGCTTGCGTTGCCGAAGAGCGTGAGCCTGACGAACCGGAAATTAGATACAAAAACCTTGCAATCTTGTACGACATTGTAGTTGCAAAATCTCTTGGTCAAGACACAACGGCTTTGGAAGCATCACTAACCATCGACTACGGTGCAGTAGCAATGGTACCAAAGGATGCATACAAAAACAACGGCTACGATTGGTTTGGCGCAAACAGCGAGTACCATACCTACACCAAAAACGGTAGCAAAAAGATTGTTTCTGCAAGCATGTGGAAAACCTTTACCTCCGTTGTAGCATTGGATTACATCACCGACCTATCCACCGAGTTTACAATGGTATCCAGCGACGCCAACTCTACGGCATCCACACCGACCTTGGACGTAGGCAACAAGATGACCTTTGAACAAGCATTGTACTTCATCTTTGTAACAAGCAGCAACGTAACACCAACCATCATCGCACGTAGCGTTGGTCAATACATTTTGCTAAACAACATCCCATTGTAATTGGCTAAACACCAACCCATTGCAATAGGAACAACAAAATAAAGTTGTAATTACTACAGCTAAACAATCAACAAAACGCAGGGCATATCGCCCTGCGTTTTTTAGTTTTGCTTTTCAATAATTATTTTGTTTCCATCTAATATGATTTTTAGAACATCCTTGTCTTGCAAATTTAATTCTGCTCTCATATATTTTGGAATTTGCACAAGTCCATTAGAAAACATGGTAGTAGTGTTCGGTTTTAAGCTATTTCTTGTTACATTTGGAATTAGCCCCCTATCTATTGCAGTATAAAGTGCTTGTTTTGACGGACAGGCAATGCTCATTTCTTTGCATCTTTTTATTACTTGGTTTATCGAAAGGTGTTCTTCTAAAATAAGGAGTGATAGGTAAAATGCAAGATTTTTATCAGCCAGTAATTTTGGGGTCTTACCTTTTGCTTTGTTAGATTGCAAAGTTTTGTTTATTGAGTATTCTGCGCTATATCTTCCGTTGATAGTTCCACGATTTATTTCATTATAAATAGTGCTGATATTTACATTAAGGTATTCGGCAATAGTGTTTTTATGGATATCAGACTCTAACAGCCGTTCAAGATTTAATTTATCTTTAGCAGTCAGGTTTTTTCTACCAGTCCTATTATTCATAGTTTCTCCTTGTTGAAAATCAATTTTTGTTAATCAAAATACCATTTTCCATTGTCAATAATAATGATTTCTTCCCGACAATCAAAGGATACTTCTACATATGGTTGGGATTCTTCTTCATCATCACACAATATAACACGGATGGTATAATTGTTTAATCTATCATAGTAGGAAATTATATCATGGTGATATGCTGGTTCATCTACTGGTGTTACCAAGGAAGAGCATACAACCTTATAGCCACGACCATCAAATGTTTTTGGGTCGTAATATATTTTGTTTGAAGGATATACTGCCTTTTCAAAAGGTTCAATACCTTCCAATGTTCGTTCCACAAGTTCGTTCAGTAATTCAACAAGTTTAAGTGTTTCAATATTGATCATCTCATCTCTCCTTATAATTTTTGTCAGCATAGTATACACATAGTCTGGTGGGTTTGAAAGCCCTTGCTCCCAGTTGCGCAAGGTTCCAAGTGGGATTCCAAAACTATTTGAAAAAGTGTGTTGAGTCATATTTAGAAGTTCTCTAATAATTCTAATGTTCATTAAGGTGTCCTCCTGTACTTAATTTAAGTACTTTATGATATTGTACTTAATTTAAGTACTCCTGTCAAGTGTTTTTAAGTAGTATTATAGCAATTTTTTGATTGGAAAGCACATTTAATTGAAGATAACCTAAATTAAGGTATAAATTTCATTATATCATTGAAAAAAACGAACCCAAGTTTGCTTAGGTTCGTCTTATTTTTTTTGGTACACTCGGCGGGAGTCGAACCCACATTGATGCCGTCGGAGGGCATTGTTCTATCCATTAGACTACGAGTGTGTGTATTGCGTTGTAGGGGTATTATAGCACAAAAAATCAATTTGCGCAACACATTGTTGGCAGTGCAAGTGGATGGTAGGCGTCCTGTCACCTATGCCATGGCAGCTTTGCAAAAATTTGCAAAATTTTTACCTTTGTTTTGTTGCCAAACTACGTTTGTAGGAGTATAATTGTAAGCGCTTTTACTACAAAGGAGGGGGGACGAGGCTTTGCCTCGCACGATATGAAAGTTTTTCAACCAAAGTTGTTTTCTACGTTTAAAAAGTACGGCAAGGGCAAGCTTGTCAACGACCTTGTTGCAGGCGTAATTGTTGCCATCATTGCGTTGCCACTTTCCATTGCGTTGGCTATTGCATCTGGGGTATCGCCCGAGCAAGGCTTGTACACAGCCATCATTGCAGGGTTTGCAATTTCCTTTTTTGGTGGTAGCAACGTCAACATCAGTGGACCAACTGCGGCCTTTGCAACCATTGTTGCAGGTGTGGTTGCTACCCACGGAGTAGGTGGCCTTGTTGTTGCAACCATTATGGCAGGCATCATTTTGGTGCTGATGGGTGTGTTGCGTCTTGGCTCGCTTATTAAGTACATACCAATGACCATCACAACCGGCTTTACTGCAGGCATTGCAGTAACCATCATCATTGGTCAAATAAAGGATTTTTTGGGGCTTACCTTTGCGCCCGGAACCAACGCCATTGAAACCATCGAAAAGGTAGAGGCCATTGCGCACTCGTTTGGCACCTTCAACTGGCAAGCGCTGCTTGTTGGTGTGGTGGGAATGGCAATACTAATTGGTTGGCCAATGCTTGGCAAAATCAAAAAGCTTGGCGTTGTTGCAACCATCCTTGGCAAAATCCCTGCCTCCATCATTGCAGTAGTAGTGGGTGTGTTGCTTGTACAGTTTACTCCACTCAACGGCAACGTCAACACCATTGGCACGCTTTACCCAACGCTGTCATCCAAGTTTCCATTGCCAAGCATACCGGAAATTAGTTGGGATACGGTAGTAGCCGTTGCTCCAAGTGCATTTACCATTGCAATACTTGCTGCCATCGAGTCGCTGTTGTCGTGCGTTGTATCCGACGGCATGGTGGGTGACAAGCACAACAGCAACACCGAGCTTATCGCCCAAGGCATAGGCAACGTTTGCTCGGGATTGTTTGGTGGTATCCCTGCCACAGGCGCAATTGCCCGTACTGCAGCCAACGTAAAAAACGGTGGACGTACCCCCGTTGCAGGCATGGTGCACGCAGTAGTGCTGGCTTTGTTTTTGGTGGTGCTTATGCCCGTTGCCAAGATGATCCCAATGCCCATCATTGCAGCAATTTTGTTTATGGTGGCGTACAACATGAGCGAGTGGCGTCACTTTGTGCGCATTTGCAAGTTTTCGCCCAAAAGCGACGTCATCGTGCTTGTAGCAACCTTTGTGCTTACCGTTGTGTTTGACCTTGTAGTTGCCATTGCAGTAGGTTTGGTGCTTGCAGCATTGCTGTTTATGAAGCGCATGGCCGACGTAACCAAGGTTAGACGTTGGGAAAAGTTTACCGTCAACAGCAAGGGACACAGCAAGGATATCCCCCAAGGCGTAGTTGTTTACGAAATAAACGGACCAATGTTTTTTGCCGACGCCGACAAGTTTTTGGAGTTTACCCTGTTTGACGACACCCAAGTAGTAATTGTGCGTATGAGCAAGGTGCCATCCATTGACGCAACAGCCATGAAAAACTTTGAAATTTTGTACAATGCATGCAAGGCAAAGGGCGTGGTGATGGTGCTGTCCCACATAAACGAGCAACCTATGAAGGTAATTACTCGCTCGGGCTTGCTGGCAAAGCTTGGCCAAGACAACGTGCGTCCGGATATTGATGACGCATTGGAATACGCCAAGACCTTGTGTAAATAAAAAAACCAAAACCGACCGAGTTACGGTCGGTTTTTTGTTGCAAAAAGTGAAAATCGTGGTATAATGTATGTAAAGAATCTATGGGGGAAACCACAATGCTAAACTCCAACGTAAAACAACGTGTATCAGTAACTAAGCAACTAATCTACGGACTAATTGCCACCCTTTGCGCAGTGGTTTTGCCACAGCTTGCCCATCTAATTGGCGATGCCTTGGGTGTGCAAACGGCACTTGGCGAAATTTTGCTTCCAATGCATTTGCCGGTGATTTTTATCGGCTTGCTTGCAGGACCCATTGCAGGTGGCGTAGCAGGAGTGTGCAGTCCACTTGTCAGCTTTGCGCTTACAGGTATGCCCAAAGCAGTTATGCTACCCTTTATTTTGATAGAGGTTGCAACCTACGGCATCGTTGCAGGATTTTTGAAGCAAGCAAGCATCAGCAACCTTGTAAAGGTGATTTTGGTGCAAGCAGCAGGCCGTGTTGTAAAGGCAATTGCAATTTTGGTTGCCTTTTACGCCTTTGACGGCAAGGTTGCCCCAATCGTAATTTGGACAACGTTGTATATGGGTGTTGCAGGTATGGCTATCCAATGGCTTGCAATTCCGTATTTTGTAAAAAAGGCGCAGTAACAAATGGCAGAAACTACACTTCAACACGCAAAAAACCTATTGAATGACGGCAACTACACTTGCGTTGCCTATTGCGCCGAGCAAACGCTAACCAGCACCCAAAGGGGCGTTGCTCCTTTGATTGGCTGGCTGGACGAAGGTCGCAGCTTGGATGGCTTTGCCGTTGCCGACAAGGTGATTGGCAAGGCGGCAGCCTTTTTGCACGTGTTGCTTGGCACAACGCAAATTTTTGCAGGTGTAATAAGTCGCCCTGCGTTGGACGTGCTTCAAACCCACGGTGTGTACGTAGATTGCGACAGGGTAGTAGAGGCAATCATCAACCGAGCAGGCGACGGCTACTGCCCATTGGAGCAAGCCGTTTACAACACAACGTCCCCCACCCAAGCATTGCAAAAGATAAAAGAAAAGCTACAACAGCTTAAACAAAATTGACATACGCCCACCACCTAAGCAAGGTAGTGGGCGTTTTTTACGGACAAATACTGTTTGTCCCTACAAAGCGTGTATAGTTTTTTGTCGTAGGGAGTGGCACTTGGTAGTTAAGTTTTTTTGTACTGATTGATTGCGCACGGTTTCGTAGGGGCGACCATTGGTCGTCCGACCTAAAAGCAAGTGATGGTTTGCACTAATCAAAAAAAAGCCTTTCCGTTGTGGAAAGGCTTTTTGTTTTGTAAATTTTGTAATTTTGTTGGGGTATGGGGCGGGGCGTATATCAAAATCTCATTTCGATGGCAAGCATCAAAAATCCTACGGACAGCGCCATAAGTATCAGTTGGAACAATATCGTGCGCTTCACCCAGGTTGCAAAGCTTACGTCTGCAAGGCCCAATCCAATCAGCAACGTTCCACACGTTGGGAACAGCACGTTGGCGTAGCCATCGGCAAACAGGTAGGCAAGGATGATGGTGTTGACGTTAAGCCCGGGGATTACTGCGCTGGTAAGCATTGGGATGATAAGCACTGCCTTTGCAGATGCGCTTGGAATGAAAAACTCCAAAATCAACACAAACACGTACAGCAAGATGACGCCCACGTATGGCGAGCTTTCCAAAACCAAGCTGTAAAAGCTGTAAAAGATGTAGTCAATTATTTCGCCCTTTTTTGCTATGTAGGTGATGGCAAATGCAATCAAAATGATTACGATTGACGGTGCAACGTCTTTAAGTCCGCCAAAAAATGCTTTAAACATTTCCTTAAAGGATCCAAGCAGTTTGCGTCCAATAATTACCGTGCCAACTACAAAGCACACAGCCATAATGGCCATTGCCGAGCCACGCAAAGCAGGGATTGCCATGGCAACAATTACGCCACCCAAAGCAATGCCAAACAGCAACGATACGTACAAGGTGTTTTTACGGTCGGTTGCACGTTGCTCTTCGCTGGCAAAGGCAAACTTAGACAAATCCACAGGCTTGTTGCTGCGTTTTTCGTCGTTTTTTGCCATCCACACCAAAAACAAGCTGGTTGCAACAAACATCACAACAAAGATGATGGCACGATACCACATGCCGTCGCTTACTGCAATGTCAATGCCTGCATCCTTGGCAGATTCCACAGCCATACCAATTGTAAACGGGTTGGTAAGAGCCGTTGTAAAGCCAACGCCCGACGTAACCAAAATAAAGGATATTGCCGTAAAGTTGCTCCAATTCATGGCAGTTGCAAACAAGTAAAAGATGGGGTACAAAATTAGTAGCTGCTCTTGCAAGCCAAACACAGCCGAAAGCACCATCAACACAAAGGTGATTACCCAAATGGCAAGGTATCTGTTTTTGTACAATCTTTCGATAAGTACACGCACAAGCGAAACAAGTCCGCCGCTGC
>JAFVXX010000003.1 GCA_017500905.1 Clostridia bacterium | reverse complement strand
TTTTTACAATATTTGTATTTTACACACCACAAGTGATGTTCATACCAAGCGTTTTGAAGGTTTTTTCGTCTACGTGCGACAAAATTACCGTAGAGTGCGCTTGGCAATTTTTAAGCTTTGGCAGTTGCTCCATTGCAATTTTGGCAAGGTTGTCGGTTACTGCGCAAATTGACAGTGCAATAAGCACCTCATTTGCGTGCAAGCGTGGGTTTTGCGAGCCCATGTGGTTGACCTTTAGTCGTTGAACAGGCTCGATTACCTCGGCAGAAAGCAGTTTTACTTCGTCGCCAATGCCACCAAGCACCTTTAGTGCGTTTAGCAAGCACGACGATGCTGCACCTACCAAATCACCTGTACGGCCGGTTACGATTGTGCCGTCCGGCAGCTCGATTGCACATGCAGGATGCTGTGTTTCCTTGGCAATTTTTTCGGCAGGACGCACTACTGCACGGTCGTCCACAACCACTTGCGCCTTGCTCATCAGTAGCTCAAGCTTTTGCAAAACCTCCAAGCCTGCTTTGCCTTTTCGCACGTCCTTTTGCGATGCAAAGTAGCGACGGATGATTTCCTGCTTGGATGCCTCACGGCAAGCCTCATCGTCAAAAATGCAAAATCCCACCATGTTTACGCCCATGTCGGTTGGAGATTTGTAGGGCGAGTAGCCCAAAATCTTTTGACACATTGCATTGACAACGGGAAAAATTTCCACGTCACGGTTGTAGTTGACGGCAAGTTTATCGTATGCCTCCAAATGGAAGGGGTCAATCATGTTGACGTCAGCAAGGTCGATTGTTGCTGTTTCGTATGCAATGTTTACGGGGTGATTCAAAGGCAAATTCCACACGGGGAAGGTCTCAAACTTTGCATAGCCTGCCTTTACGCCACGCACGTTTTCGTGATACAGCTGTGACAGACAAGCAGCCATCTTACCACTACCCGGACCGGGGGCAGTAACAACAACAAGCTTGCGAGTTGTCGGAACGTAGTCATTTTTGCCGTAGCCCTCTTCGCTTACAATCTTTTGCACGTCGTAGGGGTAGCCGTCAATTGCGTAGTGCTTGTACACCTTGATGCCAATTGTCTCCAATTTGCTTACAAAGTTTTTGACGGCAGGCGACGTGTGATACATCGAAATGATTACGCTACCTACGTACAAGCCTTGATTTTTAAATACGTCAATAAGCCTAATTACGTCGGCATCGTATGTAATACCCAGGTCGCTACGGTACTTGTTGTTTTCGATGTCGTTAGCGCTGATTACCATCAAAATTTCGGCAATATCCTTTAGATTTAGCAACATTTTGATCTTGCTGTCGGGCTCAAAGCCTGGCAAAACACGGGACGCATGAAAATCGTCAAAAAGCTTGCCACCAAACTCCAAATACAACTTGTCACCAAAGGCGTTGATGCGCTCTTGGATTTTTTCCGACTGCAACGATATATACTTGGCGTTGTCAAAACCTTGCTTAACCATAAAAAACTCCCTCCGTTTGACTGGCAAACTGCAAAAAGCAACAAGTTTGTCGTTTATTCAACACTTTTTTTATTTTACCAAATCAAAGCGTTTGTGTCAATATTAAATTGAAAAATATCTATATAATTGTTGCAAAAAAAGTGGTCGCCAAAAGGCCGACCACAATTTAGTGTATCAAATGCAATTCGTCTTCGGTGTAGACTTCAAATCCGTTTGCCATCAAAAGCTCGGCAGTGACGCCGTTTCCTGCAACCTTTCCACCGGTAAAGGTGCCGTCGTAAATTAGGCCCTTGCCACAGGATGGGCTTTTTGCCTTTAGCACTGCAAACGCCACGTCATTGTCCTTTGCCATTTGCAAGGCAATTTGCGCACCCTTTGTGTACTCGGCTGTGACGTCAACACCCGTCTTTGCAACAATTTTGTTCCCCACCCTTTCAGCGGGAGCACGTGGAGTGGGAAGTCCTCCAAGCTGCTCGGGACAAACACCAATTAGCTGATAGGCTTTGCCCAGGTCAAGTACGGCTTGATTTTTGCAGTTGTCAGCGCAATAACGACAATTTTTGCCCAGCAGGCAATCGCTTACCAAAATTTTCATGGTTTGTGCTCTCCAAAATTATCTTTTTGTATATTGTAACAAAAAACAACAAAAAAATCAAGATTTGCAGATTAATTGTGTAAAAACTTTTGACAATATCACAAAGTTGTGCTATCCTTAAACAAGTAAGAAATCTTTAACACCGATACGAGATATCGGCAAGATTGATAATATTGTTCGTTTGATTGTCAACCTTGCCCGTATTTTATACAGTGCAAGGTTTTTTTTACAAAAAAAAACACAAAGGAGATTTACAATGAAACTTATTTACGGCATTGATGCAAAACCACCTTTTGGTAAAACATTGGTGTTTGCATTCCAACAAATGATTTCTATCATGGCTGCAACGTTGCTTGTTCCAATGCTTATGACAGGCATGACGAAGGGAGAACTTCCATTCTCTCCAGCTGCTGCACTACTTGGCGCAGGCATGGGTACAATCGTATACCTACTGTTTACAAAGAGAAAGAGCCCTGTATTCCTTGGTAGCTCGTTTACATTCCTTGGCGCATACGGCGCTGTTTTGGCTAACGGCTACGGCTACTGGGGTGTAATCCTTGGTATTGCATTTGCCGGTCTTGTATACGTTGTTTTGGCAGTACTAATCAAATTCCTTGGCTCCGGTTGGGTAAACAAGCTTATGCCGGCAGTAATCGTTGGTCCAATCGTTACTCTAATTGGTCTAAGCCTTTCCGGCACAGCTACAGGTTGGATGAGCACAAACGGTGGTGAAACCTACAACCTTATCGGAATCCTTTGCGGTCTTGCTACGTTTATTACAATCGTAATCGTATCCACAAAGGGCAAAAAGATGCTTAAGCTTATTCCATTTATCGTTGGTATCGGCGCTGGTTACGTTTTGGCACTACTATTTACAGTAGTTGGTATTGTAGCAGAAGTAGAGTACTTGCAAGTACTAAGCTTCCAACCATTTATTGACACGTTTGGAACAATCACGTTTGAAAGTTTCTTGCAACTTCCAAGCTTTACCCTTGTAAATGCAATTAAGGGTGGCTGGAATCTTGACGGCTCTGCTATCGGCAACATTGCATTGACGTTTATCCCAATTGCAATCGTAGAGCTTGCTCAACACATTGCTGACCACAAAAACTTGTCCTCCATTGTAGAAAAAGACCTTATCACAGACCCAGGTTTGCACAACACACTACTTGGTGACGGTATCGGCTCTATCGTTGGTGGCTTGTTTGGTGGCGCTGCAAACACAACCTACGGCGAATCCATCGGTTGCGTAGCACTTTCCAAAAACGCTTCTACAATTTCCATCCTATTTGCAGCATTTGGTTGCATCGTAATTGCTTTCTTCTCTCCATTTGTAGCACTTATCAACAGTATTCCTAAGTGCGTAATGGGTGGCGCTTGCGTTGCTATGTACGGCTTTATTGCAGTAAGTGGTTTACAAATGCTAAAGCAAGTAGATTTGAGCAAAAACAACAACCTGTTTGTTGTTGCTTCCATCCTTGTAGTTGGTATCGGCGGTTTGACAATCGACATTGGTACAAACAAAATTACCGGTGGCCCATTGTTCCAATTGACAAGCCTTGCAACAGCACTTGTAGTTGGTCTAATCGTAAATGCTATCGCAAACAGTGGCAAATCTGAAGAGCTTGAAGGCGACGAAGAAGTTGTTGGCGCTGCAAGAACTGAAGAAACTGCTGAGTAATTAGCACAAATAATTAAGCGACTGCTTGCCAGTCGCTTTTTTGTTGTAAAAATTTAAACAATTTTGGTCAAATTGTTGAAAAAGTTTTGCAATTGTAGTAAAATAGAAAAAAACCACAAAG
Source organism: Clostridia bacterium (assembly GCA_017500905.1). Classification (GTDB taxonomy): domain Bacteria; phylum Bacillota; class Clostridia; order Christensenellales; family CAG-314; genus RGIG5495. Next base: position 3,782 of record JAFVXX010000003.1, on the reverse strand, counting down.
GATGGTACAACTATGTCCAAGAAACTTACTGTATTTGATCACCCACTAATTGCTCACAAAATTACGCTACTTCGTGACGTAACAACCGGCACAAAGGAGTTTAGAGAGGTTGTAAGCGAGCTTGCAATGCTTATGGGCTACGAAGCCTTTCGTGACTTGGCTACGGAGGAAATTGAGGTGCAAGCACCTCTTGCAAAGGTAAAATCAAAGGTAGTTACCGAAAAAATCACCATCGTACCCATCTTGCGCGCAGGACTTGGCATGGTTGACGGATTGACTCAACTTTTCCCCAAGGCACGCATTGGCCATATTGGCTTGTACCGTGACGAGGAAACGTTGGAGCCTGTAGAGTACTACTGCAAGCTTCCTACCGACGCACAAGACGGACAAGTAATTGTTGTTGACCCTGCCCTTGCTACAGGTGGTAGCGCTGCCGCTGCAATTACCTTTATTAAGCAACGTGGCTACAAAAACATCAAGCTTATGTCACTAATTGGCTGCAAGCAAGGCGTAGACAAGGTACACAGCGTACACCCCGACGTACACGTATACGTTGCCCACTACACCACCGACCCACTAAACGAAAAGGGCTACATCGTTACAGCATTTGGCGATGCAGGCGACCGCATCTTTGGCACAAAGTAACAAAAACACAAAATAAAAATCCCGATTGAAAAATCGGGATTTTTTATTTGCTCTAATTTGGTTACGCCAAAAAGCCAATAAATACAGAGATTATCAAAGCATTTACAAAGTCAATAAACATTGCCCCTACCAAAGGCACTGTCAAATATGCCTTTGCGCTTTTGCCGTTTATTTTGCAAAATGCATCCATATTTGCTATTGCCGTTGGTGTTGCGCCCAAAGCAAAGCCACAGTGCCCTGCACACATTACTACTGCGTCGTAGTTTTTGCCCATCACACGGAAGGTAACGATTGAGGTGTACAAAACTACCAAAACAAGCTGGGCAACAATTGCCAGTATCAACAACAGTCCTACGCTTTTATCAACCTTTGTCAACGACACCAAATCCAGCGTTGTCAAGGCAATTGACAAAAATATTTGCAGACCTATGTCGCCCACTTTGTCGTTTTCGTTGGAATGAATTTCCTTTTTGAAAACAAGCTCTTGCACGTTGCGAACAATCATTGCAATAATCATAGACAAAATGTAGCTTGGCAAATTTAAGTTTGGACTAATTAGATGCAACAGCTTTGTAAAATATGGATACAAAATTTCGCTTACACCCATACAGATAAACAGCAAGATTACGGTGGACAAAACCTTGGCAAAGTGCAACGAGTTTTCGTCCTTTTCTTCATTTACAAAAGCCGATTGATTGCCTGCCACACCCTTTAGCTTTTTGTTAAACAATCTTTTTGCTACGGGACCACCTACAAGTCCTGCCATTACCAATCCTACCGTTGCTGCAGCATTGCCCAATGCATCTGCGTAGGCTATGCCGTATTGCTCGGCGTAAACCGAGCCCCAAGCACTTGCCGTGCCGTTGCCTCCAGAAAACGGAATGGAGCCTACCAGCAAGCCAAGCTTGCCGTCCAAACCCAATGCAGAAGAAATACCAACTCCGACAAAATTTTGCAAAGCTATCAAAACGGCTGCAATAATTACCATCAAAACGATGGATAGTCCACCCTTTTTAAGCAATTTGATGCTTGCCATGTAGCCGACGGAAGTAAAAAACAACGTCATTGCAATTGTTTGTATGGTTTTGTCAAATGTAAACTCTATCACACCCGTAAAATTTAGCACAAAGTTTACCACTGCAAAAAGCAACCCGCCAACAACAGGGGCAGGAATGTAGTACTTCTTTAGAAATTTAACTTTTTTGCAAATTATTGTCCCCAGCAGGTACATAACAAGCGAAATTGCCGCTGTTGACAACATACCAAAGCTATAAGTAGGCATAAAGTCCTCCTACGTGTAATTATCACGTGTTTAGTATAATATTGACAAATAGCATTGTCAATATGATTTTGAAAAAACTGCCTCAAAATTGAAGCAGTTTTGTTTTTTACTTTTCCTTACCAAGCATGATGCTGATGATTTTTTTGTCCGTTTCGCTCATGCCTTCACGAGCAAGCAAGCCAACATTTTTGATGGTGTTTTCGACGCCCTTAGTAACAATGCCGTCGCCGTCAAAAAATTGACGCTTGGTTTGTGCCATTTCGCATCCCATGATGCCTGCCTCTACAGCCATGGCAATTTTGGCTGCGCATGATGGCTTTGCACCGTCGCAAATGGTGCCGGACAAAATTGCAACTGCATTTACTACCGTGTGGGCTACGTCGTGGTAATCGCCACCCTGAAGATAGCAAATGCCTGCACCACAACCACAGCCTGCGCTGATTGCTCCACAATACGCCGAAAGGCAACCAATGCCTGTTTTTTGGTGGATTGTAACTAAATCTGCAACAACCAATGCACGAAGCAGCTTGTCTTCATCTACGCCCATTTCGTTGGCAAAAACCACAACGGGCACGCAGGTTGTTATGCCTTGGTTGCCACTACCGGAAATGATGCATACGGGCAATTCACAGCCACTCATACGAGCATCCGAGCCTGCTGCGGCAAACGCCTTGGCTTTGCCTGTAAGGTCGGCTTTACCATCCTTGTACAGCAGTTGTCCAATTGCTGCGCCGTAGTAATTGACCAATCCTTCGTTGGCAATTGCCATATTAAGCTCGATTTGACGCAAAAGGTAGGGCTTGATACGATCCAAATTGGCTGTATTTGCAAAGGTTACTATGTCCTCTACCGTCAAAAGAGAGCGATCGGCAGATTGGTTTGCCGTTGCAATTGCGCCGCTGCTTAGGTACTGCTGCGAGCAGTCTTTTCCGTTGAGCTTGACGTAAACAACGTTGGTGTGATCTTCGGAAATCCGCACGCAAGCGACGTTTTTGCCCAAGGTTGCTTCTAAGTACAGGTCAAACGTGCATGGGGAATTTAGCTCCTCCACCACAAGATTGACGGTAGTAAGGTAGTTGGCAATGGTTTGTTGGTCGTACTTGGTCAAAACCGAAAGCACTTCCAGCCTTTTTTGAGGTTGTCCGGCAACGATGCCTGCGCACACGGCTGCTTGTATGCCGTGCATTCCTCCTGTGGATGGCACTATTACACTTTTTACGTTTTTGATGATGTTGCCACTAAGCTTGACAACAATATCGGTCGGAAAGCCCTCTAAAACGTCACGCAAAATAGATGCGCCATAGGCAATGGCAATTGGCTCGGTACAGCCCATTGCAAGCTGCAATTCTTCTATGAGTATTTCCTCGTATGCTTTGATAACGGTAGGGCTTAGCATAGTTTCTCCTTCTGAAGTAAGAATGTAAAAATATTATATTACTATTTTGCTGTTCCGTCAACAATTTTGTTATTTGTTGCTAAGAAAACAAATCGTCAAAAACTTATCTTTACTTTTGCCAAATTGGGGACAAGAAACAGCGTCTGTGATATAATTGATATACGAGGAAAACATATGAAAACAATATCCGACAAAATTTTAGACCAAGAAAGAGCATTGTACTCCGAACAAAACTTAATAGTACAAAACTGCCAATTTGACGGGGCTGCCGATGGCGAAAGCGCCTTGAAGGAATGCAAAAACATTACTGCAACAAATTGTTTTTTTAACCTTAGATACCCCTTTTGGCATGGTGAGACGGTTGCTATCAGCAATTGCAAAATGACGCAAAATTGCAGAGCGGCCTTGTGGTACTGCAACGACGTCAAGGTGGAAAACAGCACGTTGCACGGCATAAAG
>JAFVXX010000053.1 GCA_017500905.1 Clostridia bacterium | reverse complement strand
CCTTTGATGCACTCCATGTCCTCCAAGCGATGATATGCCGAGTACAGGCTTTGCTCGTTGGGAACGTACAATTCGTTGGTTTTTTTGGCGATGAAACGTCTGATTTCGTTTCCGTACTTGGTGCCGTCCATTAGGGCCGAAAGTACAAATGTATCAATGTGACCACGCAATAAGTCGCTTGATATTACTTTCATTTTTTCTCCTATGTCTAACATAAGTAATAATACCACTTTACCGAAAATTTGTAAAGTGGTATTGAGTAGGATTTTGAAAAAATGTTATTAAAAATTTTTATGCTTACAAAGATTTACTTATCATCCTTGTACAGCTCGGCAACTTCGTCCATGTACGCCTTGCGCTTTGGGTAGTTTTTGATGGAATCCTCCCTTTCAAACTCTGCCATTGCCTTGCGTTGCGCACGACTGATAGACTTGGGGACCTCGACGTTGATTGTTACAAACAAATCTCCGGCATAGCCTTGTACGCCACGGATGCCCTTTCCTCTGAAGCGCAACGTGTCGCCGTTTTGAGTGTTTTCGGGCAGCTTGTGTACAAATACGCCGTTGAGCGATGGGATTTCCACCTCACCACCCAGCACTGCCGTTGCAAATGATACGGGCACTACGACACGAAGATTGTTTCCCTCTCGTACAAACACCTTGCTAGGCCTTACCCTGATGATGAGGTTGAGGTTGCCGTTGCGTCCGTTTTGCGTTGCGTTGCCTTGACCGGAAATGGGCACTACCGAGCCATCCTGTAGCCCTGCAGGGATTTCGACGGAAAGATTCATTGCCTTGCTGATTACGCCCTTGCCGTTGCAGGTTTTGCATGGATTGGTGACAACCTTGCCTGTGCCGTTACATTTTTCACACGTACCAATGCGTACGGATTGACCAAACAACGTGTTTTGCACGTATTTGACCTGTCCCGTGCCCTTGCAATGAGGACAGGTTTGGACAGAGGATGCGTCCTTTGCGCCCGTGCCCTTGCAATCGGGGCAGGCATCCTTGCGAGTGAACTTTAGCGTCTTTTTGCAGCCTCTTGCCGCTTCCATGAAGGTTAGATCCAAATTGTAATTGACGTCGCTGCCAACGTTTTCGGCATGACGAGAGGATGAGCGGCCTCCACCACCCATAAAGCTGCTGAAAATATCAAAAATGTCGTCAAATCCACTTGCGGAAAAGCCACCACCAAATGGGTTGCCATATCCACCGCCATTTTGCATATCATACTCGCCGTTGTCATATTTGCGACGATTGTCTTCGTCGCCCAGCACCGAGTATGCCTCGTTGCACTCCTTAAACTTTTCGGCTGAAACGGGATCGTTGGGGTGAAGGTCGGGGTGATATTGCTTGGCCAGCTTGCGATAGGCCGACTTGATTTGGTCGGCAGATGCCGTTTTGTCGACACCCAGTATGCTGTAATAGTCTTTTGCCATATTTTACGTTTTCCTTTACGCCAAAAAGACGGAACGTGCAGTTCCGTTGCTTTTTGGTGTGATGTTGTAGATATTACTTGTCTTCAGACACGTCGTACTTGACGCCTTCGTCTGTTTGACCTTGCGCTTGAGATGCTTGTTGGTACAGTTTTTGGAAGATTGGTGCGCTTGCTTGTGCAATACGGTCAGTTTCGGCCTTCATTTGCTCGGTTGTACCTGTTGCAAGTACTTCCTTGCCCTTTTTGACTTCTTCCTCAAGCTGAGCCTTGTCGGCAGCTTCAAGCTTGTCTCCACTTTCACGAAGGAAAGTTTCGATGGACAAAATCATTTGGTCAAGTCCGTTGCGGGTTTCGACCTCTTGCTTGCGCTTTTTGTCTTCCTCGGCGTACTTTTCGGCATCCTTGATTGCCTTGTCAATGTCTGCATCGGACAAATTGGTGCTGCTTGTGATGGTGACGGATTGCTCCTTTTGAGTGCCAAGGTCCTTGGCTGTTACGTGTACGATGCCGTTTGCGTCGATGTCAAACTTGACTTCGATTTGTGGAATACCACGTGGTGCAGGTGCAATGCCTGTCAACGAAAAACGACCAAGTGTTTTGTTGTCTACAGCCATTTCTCTTTCGCCTTGCAAAACGTGGATGTCTACGCTTGTTTGGTTGTCGGCTGCTGTGGAAAATACTTGAGATTTGCTGGTTGGGATGGTTGTGTTGCGCTCGATTAGACGGGCTGTTACACCACCCAAAACCTCGATACCAAGCGACAATGGGGTTACGTCAAGCAAAAGCACGTCTTTTACCTCGCCACCCAATACGCCACCTTGGATTGCTGCGCCAATTGCTACGCATTCGTCAGGGTTGATGCCCTTGTATGGCTCCTTGCCACAGAAGTTTTTGACTGCTTCGACTACTGCCGGGATACGAGTGGAGCCACCTACCAAAATTACACGGTTGAGGTCGGCATTTGTCAAGCCTGCGTCTGCCATTGCTTGCTTCATTGGCTCGATTGTCTTTTTGATTAGTGGGGCAATTAGGGACTCAAACTTGGCACGGGTGATTTCTACCTCCAAGTGCTTTGGTCCTGTTGCGTCTGCCGTGATAAATGGCAAGGATACGGTTGTTTTTAGTGTGGAGGAAAGCTCGATCTTTGCCTTTTCGCCTGCTTCCTTTAGTCTTTGCAACGCTTGCTTGTCGTTGGACAAATCGATGCCGCTGCTCTTTTTGAACTCTTCGATTAAATACTTGATTACTACGTCGTCTACGTCGTCGCCACCAAGACGGTTGTTGCCGTTGGTTGCAAGCACCTCGAATACGCCGTCGCCAATTTCCAAAATGGATACGTCAAACGTGCCGCCACCTAAGTCGTAGATGAGGATTTTTTGGTTGGCATTTTCGCCCTTGTCCAAGCCGTATGCAAGCGCTGCCGCAGTTGGCTCGTTGATGATACGCAAAACCTCAAGGCCGGCAATTTTGCCTGCGTCCTTGGTTGCTTGTCTTTGTGCGTCAGAAAAATATGCCGGTACTGTAATTACTGCCTGAGTTACCTTTTCGCCAAGGTATGCTTCGGCATCTGCCTTTAGCTTGGACAAAATGATACCGGAAATTTCTTGTGCAGAATATGCTTTGCCATCGATTGTTACTGTGTGGTTGGTGCCCATTTCACGCTTGATGGAAATTACTGTACGGTCGCCGTTGACTACGGCTTGTCTTTTTGCAATTTGACCAACAAGTCTTTCGCCGTCCTTGGTAAAGCCTACGATGGATGGCGTTGTGCGATTGCCCTCGGTGTTGGTGATGACGACAGGCTCGCCACCTTCCAAAACTGCTACACAGCTGTTAGTTGTTCCTAAGTCGATTCCGATGATTTTTCCCATTGATTTATTCTCCTTGATACATTGATTGAAATTTATTTGTTGCCACAATGAATACTTGTGGTTACTTACCTACAATTACTTCGGCATAGCGAATGACCTTTGTGCCATACACGTAGCCCTTTTTGTACACTTCCACTACCTTGCCGCTGTTTTCCTCACCGTAGTCCATGGTGGAAAGAGCGTTCATGGTGGTGGCGTCAAAATCCTCGCCCTTGGGGTTGAGTATGATTACGCCAAGGTTGGACAGAATGTCTAAAAATTGGTTTTGCACCATTTCAAATGCCTTTAGGTTGTCGGCATCCAAATGCGCCTTTGCAAGGTCAAAGTTGTCCAGTATAGGAAGGATTTTTTCCACTACCTCGACTCTAGCCTTTGCCGTGCATGTCTCTGCGTCGTTTTTCATGCGGCGCTTGTAGCTGTCAAAATCGCTTTTGAGGGCTACCAGCTGGTCACGGTACTTGTCGCTGTTGTCGGCTGAGCTTTGCAAGCGAGCAACCGTTTTGCTTAGCTTTTGATTTTCCTCGGTAAGCCTGTCTACGTCGGCAATGAGTTGCTCATTTTCCT
>JAFVXX010000052.1 GCA_017500905.1 Clostridia bacterium | reverse complement strand
TGGGATGTCCGTCGGGGTACACCTGGTAGTCGCCTGCAGGGATGACAAACGTCATTACGCCTACAAACACAAGTACTGCAAGCAGCAGTGCAACTACAGTAACAAAGCTTTTTACGCCAATCTTCAGCTTGACGTCCTTTTGATTTGTGCTCATAACAAACTCCTCTTTTTGCCAAAAGCAAAAAATTTTGTTCTCGTTTTATTTTACCATTTGCCAATGTGTATTGCAAGCAATTTTGTAAAAAAACACAATAGCAAACGGTGTTCACACCAAATTTTGTCTATTTTCAAGCAAAAACAGGTAAAAATTGGCAAAACTACTACTGCAAAGGGCTGCCTGACTTGGCAAAAGGCGTAGATTGGGTAAAGTAAACGGTGTTTTTTATTGAAAATAAACGGTGTTTACTATTTACATAGTAAAGGTTATGTGCTAAAATGATAAGATAAGGAAAAAAGCAGGCGGCAAAATGAAAATAAACGGAATTGGCAACTTTACAAAATTGATGGATTACGTGCAGACCAAGGTGGACAGCTTCAGCAAGGGCGACAAAACCATGAAGCAGCTGTACGAGTACGTTTTTCAGCAAGGCGACAACGTCTTTGCCGAGTTTTCCAACGGATACAAAATTGGCAAGCTTACATATCGGGAGTGCAAAAGTCAAATCCAACGCATCGCACTTGCCTTGCAAGCACAGCTGCAAGGCGTAAGCAAGCATTCGCTTGTGGGCTTGTACATGGTCAACTCGGTGGAGTGGATTCAGCTGTTTTGGGCAATTTTACAATGTGGCTACAAGCCGTTGCTGCTAAACACCCGTGCAAGCGACCAAGTAATAAACGACGTAATTGCCACTCACGGCGTGGCAGCAGTGGTGTCGGACGGCAAGCAATTTGATTGTCCCACCTACCTTTGCGCAGACGTAGTGGCGCAGGTAACCAACCTGCAAATTGAGTGCTGCGACTGGGAGGACGAGGTAGTCTTTATGTCGTCGGGCACAACCAACAAAATTAAGCTGTGCTACTACAAGGGCGAAAATTTGTTTTGGCAGGTGTGCGACAGCGTAAACATCGTCAAGCGTTGCCCCAAGATTGCAACGGGTTGCGACGGCGAAATAAAGCTGCTTGCCTTGCTACCCTTTTACCACGTGTTTGGCTTCATTGCCGTGTATCTGTGGTTTGCATTTTTTTCTCGCACGTTTGTATTTTTGAAGGATATCCACCCACAAACGCTGCTTAATACAGTCAAAAGACACAAGGTTACGCACATATTTGCTGTACCTCTTGTGTGGGAAACAATACACAAAACAGCCCTAAAAACAATAGCAATGCGTGGCGACAAAACGTGGGCAAGGTTTCAAAAGGGGCTGCGTCTTGCATCCAAGGGCAAGCTGGGACAAAGGCTGGTCCACAAGGGCTTTGCCGAGGTGCGAGAGGGAATATTTGGCGACAGCATACGCTTTTTGATTTCGGGCGGAAGTGCAATCGACAAGCAAACGCTGGCGTTTTTCAATGCCATTGGCTACACCTTGTCAAACGGCTACGGCATGACGGAAATTGGCATCACCTCCTTTGAGACGGACACTTGCCCCAAGGTGCTAAACACGGCGTCCATTGGAGTCCCCTTCAGCTACACGCAGTACAAGCTTGTGGACAAGGGCGAGCTTGCCTGCCGTGGCAAGGCAATGGCGCACAAAATTGTTGCCGGCGACGTTGTTTACGTAACCAATCCCGACCAATTTTTCAATACGGGTGACTTTGCCGAGTACAAGGATGGCAGATACTACCTGCTGGGACGCAAGGATGACGTAATTATTTCGTCCTCGGGCGAAAACATCAACCCCGACGTTGCCGAAAGGCTGCTGCAAATAGACAACTGCAATCAGCTGTGCATGTTTGTGGACGTCAACGGCAACCCAACGCTGCTTGTAAGCGCACCCGGCTGCTACAGCAAGCAACGCTACGACAAGATTGTCAAGGATGCCCACGAGCAGCATACCAAAGCAAGGCTTGCCGGCGAAATAAGGACTGTTGCCGTCACAACCGACGTGCTGATGGACGCAAGCGACTTCAAGATT